>QQUK01000178.1 GCA_008501655.1 Calditrichota bacterium | reverse complement strand
GCCCGGGCTTCCCTTCATAGTCATGGGACATAATGGTCAATCAGCATGGGCTTTCACGGCCGGAGGAAACAACTTAGTCGATTACACAAAACTTGAACTCAACCCTGAAAACAGAAACCAATACAATACAGCAGTGGGATGGCAGGATTTTAAAACAAAAAGGGAATCGATTTATACATCCGCAACCGACACCGGCATTATAGTTGATGTTAAACAATCTGACTATGGTGTAATAGTCGACGAAGACAGCACAGCTTTAACCGCAACCGCAATAAACTGGGTTGGATATCAGACAAGGCTGAACGATGCCCTCTCTCATGCTTTTGAATTGTCACAGATTAATTCGTATGAACAATTCCGATCGGTTGTCACAAATGTCGGAGCAATCGATGCAAACTATATGTATACTGACATAAATGGAAATATCGGTTATCAATTAGCCTCTCCGGTTGTCAGGCGCGAAGGTGATAATCTGAATTTGACACATAGTTATTTAACCGGTGTCATCGAATATCAGTTTTATCCGGAAGATTCTTTGGCTCATTCAATAAATCCGGAAAAAGGCTGGCTGGCTTCAAGCAATAACATTCCGGAATGGAACAGTATGTATGATGGATTTTATTTTGCCGACCGGATAATTTCGATAAACGAGTTATTAAACTCAAAAGATAAATTTTCCACATCCGATATGTATACTTTTCAATTTGACAATAAGAACCGATACTTACAAATGATACAAAACCTCATCATTGAAACTCTTAACAACATCGACAGCATAGAAATTGCATCTTCATACGCATCCTATGATTTTTCTTTTGATACATCCTCACATTTTGCTGCGCTCACTATTGTCTATCTCAATAAATTTAAAGAGTTTACATTTTCTGATAATATGGGAGAATTGAATCAGGAAGTACCGGCTAAATGGATTGAACATCTGGCACAGGTTGATTCAGCCGGCTGGTTCGATGATCGCAATACGGAAAACGTGACCGAATCTATGCTTGATATCTCATCCCGGGCGATGCGTTCCGCTCTTGAGATAACTAAAGGTAAAAACTGGGGGGATATGCATACATTGACAATGGAACATCCTATGGCAGTCATCCCGGTTGTCGGTTCCCTGCTTGGTCTCTCCACAGAAACCGAAGCTCGCGGAGGAGCTCCGGGGACCTTAAACGCTTCATTCTATTCAAAAATTTCCGACAGCAGTTATACTTCAGTAGCCGGGGCATCAATGCGCTTAGTCGTAGATTTTAATGACCCCGATGCTGCCACTATTGTTTTACCGGCAGGTAACTCCGGAAACCCGATGTCGGATCATTTTATGGATTTTTATGAGTTATGGAAAACAAACGGCAGGTGGAACGTTCCCCTCTCTAAAGATAAAGTATATGCAAAAGCTGTTAGTACACTGACGCTGATACCGGAAGAAGAACGTTAGAGGATTTTTTTGTACTCTGTTTGAGCATGTTCATAATCTTCCGGCCGGCCGATATCGAGCCAGAAACCATCGAACTGATAAGTCTGGATTGATCTGTTTGATTTAAGCATCGCATACATTAAATGGTCAAACCCGAAAAGTTCATTATCCGGTACAATATCTAACACAGATTTCGAAAAGACATAAATTCCGCAGGAAACTAAAAAACTGTAATCCGGCTTTTCTCTAAAAACTTGGACAGTTCCTGAATCATTCGTTTCAAGCACCCCATAATCTATTTTATCAATACGTTTTTTGACACAGACCGTAACATCGGAAGAATGAGAACGATGGTATTCAAAAAGTTTTAAAAAATCCAGATCGGTCAGAATATCACCGTTGGCAACAATAAATGTATCTGTAAGATTATTTATCAGTTTTAATGGCGCGATCGTTGAGAGTTCTTGTTCCTCCTGAGAGTAACTGATTTTAAGTGTATAATCTGAACCATCACCGAGTTCCTGTTCAATCTGTTCAGCTTGATGATTGACAGCCATGATTACATCGGTCACACCGGTTTTGCTCATCTGTTGAAGCAAATAAGCGATAACCGGTTTCCCGCCGATAGGAACCAGCGGTTTCGGAATATCTTTGGTTATTTCTTTAAGCCGGCTTCCTTTTCCACCGGCAAGAATCACAGCCTGCATAATCACTCTATATATTTACAAGCATCTTATCATCCGGATTTTTTATTGTTCCGGAACTAAGTGCCTGTATGATTTCATTT
The DNA here is from genome assembly GCA_008501655.1 of Calditrichota bacterium. GTDB lineage: Bacteria > Zixibacteria > MSB-5A5 > GN15 > FEB-12 > QQUK01. The sequence continues at coordinate 18,392 of QQUK01000178.1, read as the reverse complement.
ATTCCCCGGGGAACATCCATAGAAGTATGATAACCGAGTTTTTTAATTTTGTCAAAGTTTACCCGGTAGTCACGGGGGTCTTCATCTTTTGTTACAAAACTGACAGATGACTCAGAACCCGGCAGTTGTTTGAGTATCTCATCTATCAGCATTTTTTTTCGATAGTTCTCATTGCTGTTTCCGACATTAAAAGCCTGAGCAGAAATCAAACTCCTATCAGCTTCAGTCATCAACAGACATGCCTGCGCTAAATCACCAGTATGGCAATATGGCCGCCAGAACTGTTCTCCGAAAATCTCAAGTTTTCGTTTATAAAATAACTCTTTTGTAAACTCATTAACGGTCAAATCAAACCTTGGTCTGGGGGAAAGCCCATACGCCGTTGCAAATCGAAGTACAACCGGACAAAACGAATCATTTGATTTGGATACTAAATATTGCTCAAAGCCGACTTTCAACTCAGCATATAATGAAATCGGATTTAACTCAGCAGTTTCATCAACAAATCCTTCAGGATCTAGCATTTTGCCATAATTTGAGCAAGTTGATGCAAATATAAATCGGGAGACTCCCGCATCGATTGCCTGAAGACACAAATGTTCAGCACCGTCCTTATTAGTTGAGGTAGCAAGTTCCGGAAATTTTTTGCAAGCAGGGTCTCCGACTATAGCAGCTAAATGCACAACGGTATCAACATCAGCAACAGCTTTCCCGACATCATCTTTATTACGAATATCCCCCTTGATAAATTCAAAATTCGGGTTATCCATATATTGCTTGAGGGCTGCATCTGAAAACATCAGATTGTCAATGGTCCGAACCTGAAATGCTTTACCCAGGAGTTTCCCAATCAGAACCGAACCGATATAACCGGCACCTCCGGTTACAAGAATTTTTTTAGTTCTATTCATGTGACTTGAAGATAACAGAATCTAAAAATCAAATAAAGAAAAAAACCGGTCAGCAATCTGACCGGTTTTAACATTTATATCTGTTTTAATATACTCTGAGCCTCTGTAAGTTTTTCTCCGCTGAGACCAAACTGTATTGCTTTATTCAAGTTTGTTTTCACAGCTTCAGCAAATTTATTTTTATCCTGATGATAACGGCTTACTCCCATCAGATAAAATGTTTCCGGGGATTTTTTTAGAACAAAACTTGCTTTTGATGCTTCACCGTACGCAAGGTCATAACGTCCCATCTTAAAGTAAATAGAAGCGAGGTTCATAACATATTTTGCACCGCCATACCCCTCGAACACAGCCTCTCTGGCGATATTAGCAGCATTACTGTAGTCGATACCTTCTTCAGCAAGCAGATATGAATAAATCATCAGATTCTCAGGTTCGTTATGGTACTTTAATTTGTTCTCTTTAAACTTATCATACGCTTCCGTTTTCTGACCGGTATAATATAGAGAGCGGGCTTTATAGGTATGAGCTATAGCATAATTCGGTTCTACTTTGAGAACCTCATCAACAAGGGCTTTTTCCTTTTCATAATTCCCTTTTTTATTTTCTTCATTTGCAAGCATTAGCCTTAAGTCAACATTTTCAGGATTTATCAATAAAGCTGTCTCCAGAACTTTGTCATACTGCTTCATTGCTCCACGCTCATTTAACAGTTCCATCAGGGTACTGACGAATTCAACATCACCCGATACAAACCGGAAATTACGCTGAAATTGTTCAACAGCTTTATCATATTTTCCAGCTAAGCAAAGATATTTTGATTTGTATAGTGCGGCTCTGTAATTATTTTTTTCAAAAAATGGATATGTTTCATACAGCTGTAAAGCTTTATCATAAGATCCGGTTTTTTCAAGATTCGCAAGATAGTTTTCGAATGCCGGAAGATAGGAAGGAAGTTCACTGAGTGCCAGCTCATATCGTTTTGTTGCTTCATCATATTTTTTAATAGCGATATGGCTGTAAATATTTCCGATTTCCGTTAACCAGATTGGATCATACTGGTGACCAGCTTCAATCTTCTTTAAATCAGCGAAACATTCATCAAAAAGACCGATAACATGTTTGATTAAAGCAATATTTAATCTGATATCCATTCGATTCCTTCTGATACCACCGATTTCAGAGAGGTAGTCCAGAGAACCGGGACTTTTGTCATCTTCGATATAACTCATCGTCATAGCGTAGATATAAAACTCACCGAACTCAACAGAGTATTTTCCGGAAGCATAGTTTGATTTAATTGCTTTTAAATCCTGATTCATGGTAAGATTGTCATCTATTGGAGCTGAAGATAGCATTGTATAAGCAACACCGGTATTACTATTTGGTGTCAATGCTTTATACTTTTGACCGTAAAACCGAATGAGACTTCTGTTGTCTTCAGCAAGTGCTAAAAAGAGTTTACAGCCGACTATCGTCAAAGAATCAATCGGTGTCGACTCAAGGTCCATAATTACTTTTCGTGCATTTGCAAAATAATTGTTCCGGATCAATCTTTTAAAATGGGAAAAGGTTGCATACATGTCGTTTGTATTTGCCTGATAATATTTCGTAGAATAAAAAACCGCAGAATCTAAGGCGCCTTTTGCTTCATAATAATCAGCAGCATACTGATAGCCGAGATCATCGGTATCAAGGGCAGAAAGACCTTCCGAGGCATAATATTCAGCTGAATCGATAGTACCCTCTTTATAAAATGAATAGGCTGTTATAAAATCAATCGTTGCCGGATCAAAGTCAAATGAGGCGAGGTCCTGAATATATTTTTTGGCACGCGGGTATTCATGAAGATTTCTATAAGCAAGTCCGAGAAGATAAATCGCTTCCGGGTTATCTATAAAAATCTTATCGTATTCAACAGCAATATCATATGCTTCATTTGGAAACCCGAGTATGGTATAGCATCGGAAAAGACCTTTATAAGCTTCTTCCACTCCTGAGGTCCTGGAAAGTATGAACAGATAGATATCGATCGCATCGTAATACTCTAATTTTGCTTCCCGGACAAGAGCTTCACCGACTAAGGCAATTTCAGAAGTCTGATCGATCTCAAGAATTTTCTTAAATTTTTCTTCAGCGACTACTAAGTTATAATTTTTAAGCTCCTGCATCCCCTCGTCATAAAGTGCTGAAATCTGCTCTTCAGGGGACTTGGAACAGCCGATTATTGCAATCAAAACTACTAAAAGTATACTAAGTTTTTTCATGATTTCCTTAACTCTTTAGGCTTTAGATTTCTCTTCCTTTGTATAATAAAATAGGTGATGTAATGTATACAATTTTTTCCATCCGAAAAGGAAAAATATTTTCAAAAAAACAGCAAAAATTGTGCTGAAATAGCAATTAATATTGAATAAAACATAAAACAGAGGTATATTATAGTATATGTCTAACCTGATATCTGAAAATTTAGTAAAATATTACCGTAAAAGAGCTGTAGTAAACGGTGTTTCGATAGAAGTAAAGCCGGGTGAAGTCGTTGGCCTGCTTGGACCTAACGGTGCGGGGAAAACCACGACATTTTATATGATGATTGGTTTTATCAGACCGGATGATGGTAACGTATATCTTGGTGAAAAGAAAATCAGCCGTCTTCCCATGTATAAACGGTCTAACCGCGGAATTGGGTATTTAGCTCAGGAAGCTTCGGTTTTCAGAAAAATGACAGTTGAAGAGAATATTATGTCGATTTTACAGTTTCGTTCATATAGCCGAAAAGAACGGAAAAAACGCCTTGAAGAGTTATTGGAAGAACTGGATATCCAGCATGTCAGAAAAAGTAAAGCATATACCCTCTCAGGCGGCGAAAGAAGGCGTGTTGAGATAACCAGGGCATTGGTCAACGATCCAAAGTTCATCCTCCTGGATGAACCGTTTGCCGGAATCGACCCGATTGCCGTGGAAGATATTCAAAAGAATATTGCCCGCCTTGTTGAAAAGGGACTTGGGGTGCTGATTACAGACCATAATGTTCGGGAAACATTATCCATATGTGACCGGGCGTATATTATGTGTGATGGAAAGATTTTAAAATCAGGTGATTCGGAATTTCTGGCAAATGACCCGGAAGCCCGTAAAATCTACTTGGGCGAAAAATTCCGTCTCAATTAATATAAAAACTGTCTAATAAATGAACGAAAAGAGAGATTCTGATAAATCGTAATTCAGATATACCGATAAAGAAAGAAAAGAGAAAAACAGCAGTATAAATAACTTTTCTGGATAAAATATGAAATTAGGACTACAACAAAAGTTATCACAAACATTAGCACCTCAGCTGATTCAATCATTGAAAATGCTGCAGATGCCGGTTTTGAAACTTGAGCAGACAATCAGAGCAGAGCTTGCTACCAATCCCCTACTCGAAGAGATCGAGGAACTGGAGCTGGAAACAAACGAGGAAAAAGATGCTGAGATAGACCTGACAGAATCGGAATCCAACTCTGAACAGGACTGGGAAGATTTTCTGTTTGATGACGAAGAAGGATATAAAGTCCGTGAACAAAAAGAACAGCAGGAAGAACGTTTCGAAGGTCCCGGTCAACAGGCACAGAATCTCTATACTCATCTGAACGAACAATTGAATCTTTTGAAACTCTCTGAAGAAGAACATTTAATCGGTGAATATATTATTGGTAATATCTCCCCTGAAGGTTATCTCTCGATTTCAGTACCTGAGATGGCACAGGAACTTTCTATAGAATCACATAAGATTGAAGATGTCCTGAAAATGATTCAGCGGTTTGATCCGCTTGGTGTCGGTTCCCGGGGACTCAAAGAATCTCTTATGATTCAGCTTGAGGACAAAGGATTAAAAGACTCGTTAGCCTACCGCATTGTGCAAGATCATATTAATGAACTTGACCGGAAATCTATTCTTCAGATCGCAAAATTCATGTCGGTACCGGTTGAAAAAGCACAGGCTGCAATGAATATCATCAAAAACCTGTCACCAACCCCGACTCATGGACGGTTTGATTCCGGAGCTATGCCGGTTATACCTGATTTGATAGTTGAGCGAATTGGTGAGGAATATGTTATTTTTCATAACGACAGCTATATCCCGAAACTTCGTATAAATGCAAATTACAAAGATCTGATGAAACGGTCCAATAAATCTTCAAAAGGAACCAAACAGTATGTTCGTCAGAAACTTGAACAGGCACGATGGCTGTTAAACTCGATCAACCAGAGACGCTCCACAATGATTAACGTTATGGAAGCAATTATTGAAAAGCAGATTGAGTTTTTTGAAAAAGGTCCCGAATTTTTAAAACCGATGATTATGGAAGATATCGCCCGAGCGGTTGATATGAATGTCGCTACAATCAGTCGGGTTTCAAATAGTAAATACGTACAAACTCCGTTTGGAGTTTATGAGATAAAATTCTTCTTTAATTCCGGCATCACCAAAACTGATGGTGAAAATATGGCAAAAAGAGCTGTAAAACAGCGAATTGAAGAGATTATCAAAGCAGAACCGCCTGAAAAACCATTCTCTGATCAGGAGATCTTTAAACGATTAAACAGTGAAGGTATCTCTCTGGCTCGAAGAACCGTAACGAAATACCGTGAAGAGCTAAAACTTCCTCCGGCACGGCTTCGGAAAAGGGTTGTAAATACACCTGAGAAATAATTCGCTGCAATATTGCCATAGGATAGGTGATGAAATGAAAATATCAGAATTATCTTTTTATAAAAATCAGAACATCTATTATTTGCGTAAGATGCCAAGAAGTGTTAGTTTATTAATACTCATTATAGATTGGTATTTTGTTAAACCACTTAATGTATGCATGGAAAGGAGTAAAGTCCCATGCTGAAAAAAATATCTGCACGACATTTTGACTTAACCGATGATTTAAGAGCAACAGCCGAGGAAGAAATGGACGGGTTGCTTCGTTACTTTGATAATATTATCTCAGCTGAACTCGTTTTGGATATGGAACGTCACCGCAGACTCGCAGAACTAAAAGTCAGCGTTTACAATCAGACTATCTCCGCAACTGGTGATACCGATGATATGGTAAACTCTATTTCAGCCGCATTCGATAAAGCTAAAACTCAGTTGAAAAAGTACAAAGGGAAACTAAAACAGAAAAATCAGGAAGAGATTGCCGGTATCAAAGATGCGTATACAAAACCGACAACTGATGTGGATGAGATAGAATAAGAATCAATTGTAGTAAAAAAATCTAACCCGTCTGGCTTTTCAGACGGGTTTTTTTGTGCATCTTTTTTCATATATTCTTTTATTTTCTGTTAGATTATAAGAACTCACGAAAAGTAAATTACATAAGCTAAGCTCTTAGAATATAACAGAATTGCGAATATTAGTCTCCTGTTTAGTTTTTTTGGCATATTTTTTTCAGTACCTCTGTTCAGAGGTACAAATTATGAATACAATAAACTTTGTTAAAGACTATTCTTACCTGCTCCTACTCTTTTCTCTTTCTGCATCCTTGTTCTTTTTTATGGCAGGAATCCGGGAACTGAAACAAAGATGTATGGAAGGATTTTTATATCTGGCAATCGCACTCTTTTTTGTAGCCGCTCATTTTGTTTACCTGTTCCAACTACCGCTGGAATCAGTAACTGCTTATTATCTCCATGCCGTTAATTTCTGGTCATGGATTGTAATCCTTTTAGCCCCATCAATGATTATTCTTTTTATTCTGTTCGGGCTGTTTGCTATCTGTATCGATCAGATCCGCAACGGCTTAGTTAAGATATTTTTCGGAATGACTCTTCTCTGCTATCTGTATATGCTTGGTCCGGAATGGTCTGCCGATATTAAAGGGATTATAGCGTTTCTCTATTCATTGATCTGGTTTGAACTTGAAATCCGAACCACCGGTGAATTACTGGAGCAGTAAAAGAGCCACACCGCCAACAGCAATTATAGTCCCAAAAAGAATCCTTACTGATATTTTTTCTTTGTGTGTGATACGAGTCAATGGGAGCAGCCATATCGGGGTTGTTGCATTCAAGGTTGCTGCTATTCCGGCTGCTATATATTTGACCGCCACAAGCGACATCCATACACCTAAAAAAGGTCCGGTCAATGCACCGCTTAGCGAATAAAGAATAGCCTTTTTGTCTTTAAAAGATCGCAGAGTTTCTGCTGTTTTTCCCCTGAAAAATGAAATTGTCCAGATGACTATCATTGAAACAAACATTCGGACAAATGATGCTTCCATCGGTTCAACCGTAGTTGTCAAATCAAGCATAGCATGTTTTGCCAGAACAAGACCTGATGCCTGCCCAAAGGCTGCTGTCAGTCCAAGCAGGACACCTTTGAGAAGTGAACCGGCATCAGGATGACCATCACGGAGTTTATTCGGATGGTTACGATATTTTCTCTCGGATACAACCCAGCTGATTCCGGCAACAGTAGCAGATATTCCAATGATATCTTTGATATTAAGAGTCTCACCAAGAAATATCCAGGCAAGAATCGTCGCCATCACCGGAGCTGTAGAATGAAGCAACATCGTCAGCCGGGGACCGATCATAACCATCGCTTTAAATCCGGCACCATCACCGATTACCAGTCCGATTACACCGGAGATGCCAAGCCAGATAACATGTTCAGTTGTTAGAGTATCGGGAAGGATATGTCCTTTTGAAATTGAAAGCACAATCAGATAAATAGTAACCGCAAAAACAAGCCTGATTTTATTGACATTAAATGATCCGATTAATTTTCCGGCTTCAGAAAAAAAGAGTGATGTAAAAGCCCAACAAAGAGCTGTAGTCAGTGCTGCTGATTCACCTAAGAATTCCATCCCTGAATATATCAACAACTTACCGCGATTGTAAACAGCCATTTCGCAGGAGGCAGTTTATTGCACAAATTCAGCAGCATATTGGACTTGTTCAATCTTTGTTCAGTTTGTATATGATTGCCGTACAAATATTTAAGGCCATACAAAAATATCAAATTCTGGCATGGTATATGTCTTACATATACAGGATGAAAATTTATAATTTCAAAATCTTAGTTTCAGTACTTGTATTCTGTATTGGTGCGTCTCTGAATGCCCGGAATCAATCTGATAATTACAATGGTATCGTCCAATCTGATGAACAAATACCTATTGAAGGTGCTACTGTACTTATTAAAACAGATAATCAGACAATAGGTAAAACCACAACCAATGAAAACGGACTGTTCATTTATCCGAAATTAGAAAATTCTGTACCTACAGAAATCATGATAACCGCTCTTGGTTTTGAAGATAAAAAAATATCAATACATCAACTTGATAACGTTATTATACTTCATAAAAGAATACTTGAACTTCCTTCTATAAATGTCTCCTCTCCAAAAAGCTCCAGTCAACTACAGGAATCAACCCATAAATCAGAAATTTCAAAACGTTCAGCAACATCTCTGGTTTCAAACAACCCTGTCTCTTCCCTCAGACAGCCACAGCTTTTAAAACAAGGTTCAACTCATTCCTCAAAAATCCGCATCAATGGTTCAGCTCCCTTATATTTTTTCAACGGTAATCCGATTGGTGATAACCCGAATCATTACGGTATGTTTTCGATTGTACCTTCATCAGTTGTCGGTGAGTTACAATTCTACCCAACGGGGACATCGGCCGAATTTCAATCCCCCGTAGTGCTTGATATAGGTATACAGGAAAAATTCAATTTCCACTCAAACACAGAGATAGATTTTTCTGCGGTGCAAACCACAGGAACCTATTCATTTGGTTCAGATAAGTATTTCATTACCGGTGCTTTAAGGAAATCTGTTTTAGATAAACTTGTTAAATATGCAAAATACAAATCAGACCGCCGGACAACTCCACCGACAAATTTTCAGGATATTGCAATTATATCAGGAGTTAAACTATCGAATAAAACAACGCTGTATATAAATCATCTGAACAGTTATGACTTTTTAGAATATAACACTGTATCAACAACCAACAACAATTATGGGCTTTCAACTTTCCAACACTCTAAATTAAATTTTACAGGTCTACGCCTGAAAATAATTGAGAAGAACCAGTTATATAACTTTGAAATTTCAAGAAAAAGCAGACTTGAAGAATACAAAGCATCTCCACCGTTGAATAAGTCTCAGGGACTTGATATCTATCTTACTGAACAGAACTATATATATAACTCTAATATTGATATTACATTGTTTTCAACATCACTTGATCTTAAAGGCGGGGTATCCATTACATATATCCCACAGAGAAAAACAAAATTGAATCAAAAAAATTGGGATTTCCTCTCCCCGGAAGACCCGAGCAATAATCCTTTAATTTATCAGCACGAAATAAACAATCTGTACCACAATGCATCTATAATTGAAAAGGAATTGAACAGTGCCATGTATGTTTCAATGATAAGTCATTTTGAAGATTTTAAAATTGAAAATGGAATCCGATTTGATAAATTTTCAAATTTAAATCATTCCGGTGATTTTAACTTGAGAACAAATATCTCCTATCAACTTGATAGTCAGAAATTCCTTTCATTATATTTTGGTACGTTCTCAGAAAATCCTGTACAAAATATTTTAGAGAACTATCAGGTTCTGGTTCGGGATAATATCTCCCTCCTCAAACCTGTCCATACAAAACTCGTCTCTCTGACATTCAAATCCAACTCACTAAAACTATCTCTGTTTAAAAAGAAGATATCAGATATTCCGGAAACTGTGTATGATTTATCAAAAGTAAAATCAATCGGCAACGTATCCGACCAATTTATTTCCGTCTCCTCATCAGCTGAACTAATATTTAACGGTGCTGATATTACATTTGAAAAGTCTGCACTGTTTGGGACAAAATTTGATTTGTATACATACTATGGATACTCCCATGCTGATAAAACCAACAGCTACATATCAACCGACTATGAACTGAATGCACCCCATAAATTTTATCTGGAATTGTATTATTACATCTCAAGAAAAATTACTTTCGGAACGGACTTCTCTTTCCATACCGGTTATGCCTACACCCCGCATTTACCGTATACTGAATATACTAAGTATGACCGTTATAGTGAGGCTTATATCAAGCACCTCTCATCATTTGATAACTCAGAACGCTTCCCGGATAACTATACAATCAATTTGTCAAGCCGGTACAAAGTCGGAGACACTGAATTTTTCCTGGCTGTATCAAACATCACGAACCGGAAAAATCCGTTAGTAGCTACATCAGATGGATATATTTATGATGCCGGTATTATGCCGACAGTCGGTTTTACGTGGAAGTTGTAGAAGGATACGAAACAAAAGCATCCTGATGTATATATGGAACAGTTTTAACAAAATCATGTTTACAAGCAAAAGTTACATCATCCTCAAACCCAATCGCTCTTAGTTCCCTACCGCTTACACTATCCCAAATAAGTTCAGCAACTCTATTCTCATTCATTTCAAAGGCTGATTCACAAACCAAAGCTTCCGGTGATTTTTCACAAGTTAATTTTTTAATGATCGCACCAGCACCAAGATAATCCTCAATTGCAGGTCTCAGTTCATTCGATTTTTTTTCTCTTTCACCACAAGCTACAACCGTAACATCAATATCTGTTTTCGTTATCAGAGTTGAAATGACGTCAGCTATTGCAGAGACATTCAAAAACGACCCAATGAATACATAAGGAGCATCGGAACATAACCGGGAACAGTTGGAACCGTTTAAAGAGGGCAAAATAACTGCCTCTCCGGGAGATATACTATCAAAAGTAATCGGAGAAAGTGAATATATTCCTTTTGAAGCAGCATCAGTTCGGCTGTAGGCAATTTTAGCATGAAATTTTTCTGCTAAACTTTCCATATCGTCGGTTTTGGTACACGGATAAACTGTTGCCCCTTGTGAAACTGCATAGGTAGTCGTTGTTGAAAAACTCAGAATATCTACAATGACTAATATATCACCGCGAGAAGCTGCTCTAATCGCTCCCTCAACACCCCATTCCAATTTACAGCGGTAAGGTTCCTGAGAATCGAATTTTCTTTTTTCATAAAAATAAAAACTGTCAGGCGTCTCCACCTGACAGCTCTGGTTTTGCTCCCCTCTATCAAGAGGGGTTGGGGGTGTGTCCTATCTACTCATTCACAACACGGGCGACATCGGTCACTTTGTCATCAGCTTTCAGCTTAATCAAGCGGACACCCTGCGTGTTACGGCCGATGACTTTGACATCTTTTACCGACTGACGATTAGCAATTCCATTTTTGGTAATCAAAATAAGTTCGTCCTGATCAAGGACCTCTTTAATAGCGACAACCTCACCGTTGCGATCGGATGTTTTAACGTTGATAACACCTTTACCGCCGCGGTTGGTTATACGGTAATCATCTATCTTGGTTCGTTTACCGTAACCATTTTCGGAGACGACCAATAACGATGAATCCCGCTTAACAGCTACCATCCCAATGACATAATCCTTCTTGCTGAGATTGATACCCTTGACACCATAGGCTGTTCGACCCATAGCACGGACTTTCTCTTCAGGGAATCTTATCGCCATACCCATGCGGGTAGCCAGAACAATTTCGTAATCGCCATCGGTGATTGCTGCTTCAATAAGCTCATCATCATCAGGCAGATTCATCGCATTCACACCGGATTTTCTCGGGTTGGAGAATGCATCAAGCGATGTCTTTTTAATCTGACCGTTACGGGTTGCCATAACGACAAAATTATCTTCGACAAATTCACGGACTTTACAGAAAGCTGTAATTGTTTCACCTTTTTCAATCTGACAAAGATTGACAATAGGTTTACCCTTTGCCATTTTCCCACCGGTTGGAATTTCGTGTACTTTGACCCAGTAACAGCGCCCTTTTGTTGAGAAGAAAAGGATATAGTCATGGGTGGAAGCGATGAAAAGATGTTCAGCAAAATCTTCTTCTTTGGTTTCGATTCCCTTGACACCTTTACCGCCGCGCTGTTGTTTTTTGTATTGAGAGACAGAAAGACGTTTTACATAGCCAAGATGCGAAATTGTAATCACCATCTCTTCTTCAGCTATAAGGTCTTCAACGGTCATCTCTTCGACAGCATCCTGAATTTCAGTTCTGCGTTCATCGCCGAATTTTCTGGCAAGTTCTTTTGTTTCGTCAATGATAATCTGCATCCGAAGCTGCTTTGATTCAAGAATTGCTTTTAACTCAGAGATTTTCTTAATCAATGCTTCGTATTCTTCTTCAATCTTCTGACGTTCAAGACCGGTCAAACGCTGCAGACGCATCTCAAGGATTGCAGTTGCCTGGCGTTCGGAAAGTTTGAATTTTTTCATCAAACCGGCATGAGCCGTCGGCGTATCTTTTGATTTTTTAATCAGTTCAATAACTGCATCAATATTATCAAGAGCTATACGATAACCTTCAAGAATATGAGCACGCTCTTCAGCTTTATTCAGTTCATATTGTGTTCTGCGGGTGACTACTTCATGGCGATGCTCAATAAAACAATCAATCATCTGCTTTAAAGTCATTGACTTCGGTACACCACCATCGAGCGAGAGCAGGTTCACTGAAAATGTATTCTGCATAGTTGTATGTTTATACAACTGGTTGAGGACGATCTCCGTCTGGGTGTCACGTTTTAATTCAATAACAATACGCATACCATCACGATCGGACTCATCACGGAGGTCTGTAATACCTTCGATTTTTTTATCCCGAACGAGGTCAGCAATCTTTTCAATTAAATTTGATTTGTTTACCTGAAAAGGAATCTCGGTAATGATGATTGCTTCTTTATTATTTTTCATCTGCTCAACACCGGCACGGGCGCGCACAGAAATATGACCTTTACCGGTTTTGTATGCCTGACGAATACCTTCACGCCCATTGATAATTCCACCGGTCGGGAAATCCGGTCCGGGGACAATATCAATTAAATCATCATTAGTTGTTTCCGGGTCATTAATAACAGTGATAATTGCTTCGGCGATTTCACGAAGGTTGTGCGGCGGAATATTTGTCGCCATACCAACCGCAATACCGGTTGTACCGTTGCAGAGAAGATTCGGGAATTTTCCGGGGAGAACTTTCGGTTCGTTGATTGTACCGTCATAGTTCGGCATGAAGTCGACGGTATCTTTGTCGATATCAGCAAGCATCTCAACCGCCATTGGAGTAAGCCGTGCTTCTGTGTAACGCATCGCTGCCGCACCGTCACCGTCTATAGAACCAAAGTTACCCTGTCCGTCAACAAGCGGGTAACGCATATTAAAATCCTGCGCCATACGGACAAGCGTCGGATAAACAACCTGTTCACCATGCGGATGATAGTTACCTGAAGTATCACCGGCGATTTTAGCACATTTACGATGCCCTTTGCCGGGATTCAAATTGAGATCATTCATCGCCACTAAAATCCGTCGGTTGGACGGTTTCAGCCCATCCCGAATATCCGGTAAAGCACGGTTGGTTATAACCGACATCGAATAATCGAGATATGATGATTTCATCTCTTCTTCTAAAAATATCTGGTCAATTTTCTGGCGTTCTATGGCCATATTGGTAAATCCTTTTATTTAAAATTCAAACTTCACAATTTTAGGCATTCTGAATCTTCAGATTCAAAAGGTTAATCATTTGAGTCTGAAGACTCAAAAGACACTAATTATTATTTTGTGCCGTTCGAATCTTCAGATTCGAACGGATATTATTTTCAGACTAAAAATGTACATAATTTTGACATACAAATCAACAAAAACAAAGATAAAATATGATATTTATCTCCTTGTATAGCAATTACTTACACCCCTCAAAATCACATATTTCCAATATTTATTTTAATTGAAAAATAAACTTTAATTTCGTAGCTTGGTAGAAAGAAAAAAGGAAAAAATAATGAAAATTCTGACAACTACAGCTTTAATTTTTATATGTGCGGCATCTTTAGGTGCCGCTAAAATAGATAAAATCGAACTGAAAAATCTCGATGGGAACTGGGAAGGCTCTGGAAATTTTCTTTTACCCGGAGTTCATACAAAAATTGATATTGAGGGGAAAGCAATCTTCCGCTATGATAAGAAGACAAATCGGCTTCGGACTGAACTGACAGGTGAGAAGTTTATGTTTTCCTACTCCGACTCCGGCTATATTGCCATCAATCCGAAAACAGATTCGGTCAGCTGGGAAGTCTGGGACAATAAAAACCGTCACGCCAAATATTACGGTATCCGCAAAGGGAATATGATTCATGGCGAAAGAATGCGAAAAGATGAGATTTACGAAGTCAAGATTATCCAGACAACGGAAGACAAAATCGAATTTAAACTGATTATCACCGAACCGGATGGCGATGTATTCGACAAAGCGGTGTTTGAGTTAAATCGCGTTAAATAAATTACATATATTAGTGAATTGATTGCAGGCGAAGTCACGTGACTTCGCCTTCATTTTATTTATACTTCCTACCCCTTCTCAATCTCCAGTTCATCACGGAAAAAGCGGCTTTTCTTTTTATTCGGTTTAGCTTTCCAGCGTTCATAATACAACTGCCCGATCTCCGCGGCAATACACATCGAAAGTGCCGAGTAATAAATCCAGAACGCCACAATAACTAAAAAAGCATAGACACCGTAGATATGCTTCAGCGTAGCGACATGAGTAATATAATAGCCGAATAAAAACTCCGACGCTTTCCACAACAACGTCCCCCAAAGTGCCGACATCGCAACTATCCGAAGTTTCGTCCGGCTAACCGGTACAATCCAGTAGACGATAAAAAATGAAAAGTATATCAAAAGCATCGAGGCGATTTCAATCAAAAATGTATCAAATCTACCTATCCCCAGATTATTAAACCAGGCAAACCGTTCAGCAAATCCTAACCCGGTACTCAGGAGAGGCAACAGGAAGATAAAAATCAAAAAGAGAATAATTACAACGATTATCAGCAGAAAATCCCAGAGCTTCTCATAATAAAAGCGGATTGATGATTTCGGATGAAAAACCGTATTGAGAATCGTTCGTATCGAAGAAAACAGAGAACTGCCGGCGAAAATGATACCGAGAACACCGATAAATCCGGCAATCTGACGGAACTGGCTCAGATTTCCTAAAATATTGTCGATCTCCCCCATTACCGTTTTAGCATATTCCGGATAGGGAATCAGATTGTAAATAAAAGTCTGAATTTCAGAAAGGACTTCAGGCTGTTGGACAAAATTACCAAGCACAAACAGAACAATCAGAAGGAGCGGGATAATACAGACAAACATTGAAAACGCTACCCCGCCGGACATGAGAAAAAGATGATGATTGTCTATGCGATGGTAGAGTCCGGACAGATAGTAGGTAAATGAATCCCAGAATCGAACGAGTATATGTTGGTCAGCATCGGTCATAACAGGGCTAATATAAAAAATTTAATGATTGATACAAAGGTAAAACAAATTACTTTGTCAAAGTCGAGTCAAACTTCCAATGCCAGGGCTCCCATGTTTTCAACTCGTCATTCCCTTTCGGGTATTGTTCGTAATAATTATATTTTACTGCATTTTCAAGCAGCCATTTGTACGCTTTTGATTCTCCAAACGGATAAGTAGTCGTAGATAAATCGAGTGCAAGCCCCAGCGAATGGTCGGAATAGCCGGGCGGAGCTACAAAAGTGATTATTTCTTCAAAAGTCATCCCTTCTTTCAGCCGTTTGCGAATCATCTGTTTCTGGTATGATGAAGAACGAAAACCGGATTTTGCTAAGATCACTATCGAGTCTGCAAGAGCAGCCTCAGCCATTTCAACAAACGATTCTGCAGCTGCTTTGCGTATATAGATTTTGTAATCTTTCGAACAGAAATCATCAGGGATTCGCGATAGATCTTCGTATTCAGGAATCTGGGTAGTATCAATCTTTTTTCCACACCAGACATCGGAGATTTTATAATCAACTGAATCGATAGTAATCGTTTCATCACATTCAGCGTACGACACCGATGCAATAACGACAACGAATAAAAAAGCAAGTATCTGTTTTCTCATTATTATCCGAGGTAGTGCATTTTGGAATTCGATGTTGTCAATAACTCGGTGACATCATCATCAAGTTCGGCAGCTTTGATCTCGCCGATAAACACCGAATGATTACCTGCTTTGACCGTCTCTTTCAGTTCACAGTCAAAATAGCCGATTGCTCCCGGAATAAGGGGGGTTTTGGTTATCGGGGAATCTTTGACCGATGTCCCCTCAAGCTTGTTATAACCGGACTCAGCCGGTCCGTAGTAAGCCTTGACTACTTCATCCTGCCCTTTTCCGATTAAATTGACTGCAAATCCGTTTGCCTGGCTGATTAGCCGTGCTGACTGGTGTTTATTGTGTACGGCAATCGCTATCATCGGTGGTTCCGATGATACCTGCATTACCCAACTTGCGGTAAATGCATTTCCTTCGGTCCCCTTCCCCATTGTGACGACATAAACGCCGTATTCTAATCTTTTGAGAACTTTGCTAATATCTTTCATCTTACATCCTTTTTGATCTATTTTAAATCAAAGTATATATATAGACTTATTAAATCAATTATTTTTCTTAATCCTTAAACAATGAATTACATGTTTTGTTCTGCGCAATTTTTCAGTAGGACAAAACCCTTTAGCGGTTCTGCCATTGAAGGGGCAGACCTATGTGTCTGCCCATTGATGGGTCGACACAAAGGTCGACCCCTACAATTTTAACACGCCTATCCCCTCCTTTTAACCGGGGTAGCCCACCCCTTGGAGTGGGTTTCTATTCTCCTGATGGTTACACAATTAGGATACCTATACTTGTCGGGTTTCTAAATCTCAAAATCAATTAAATTTGAGCAATGGAACACATTTGTTTGTGTTGTCAGGCATCCTGCCTGACAAAAGACACAACCGGGGTAGCCCACCCCTTGGGGTGGGTTTCTATTCTCCTGATGGTTACACATACCTATACTTGTCGGGTTTCTCGATCTTGAAATCTTCCGATTTCAAGGCAACGGAACCCGACCTACAGAACTTCGACTACGCTCAGGGTGACTTATTATAGGTTCTGACAATATAATATTGTCATACTGAGCTTGTCGAAGTATGCTCCGAATCCTTGTAGGGCAGCCGGGGTAGCCCACCCCTTGGGGTGGGTTTCTATTCTCCTGATGGTTACACAATTAGGATACCTATACTTGTCGGGTTTCTCGATCTTGAAATCTTCCGATTTCAAGGCAACGGAACCCGACCTACAGAACAAATTGTCAGGAAAGGGTTCCTGACAACGCAGTAAAAAAAAGAATCCAGACAACGCAGAAAAAAATGGCAGACGAAGGCGTCTGCCATGTACATAGTTTATAAAAAAGTCAGGAGCACACAGCTCCTGACCTTCAATTTTAATATCATAAAATAAAAATCTTACGGGCAATTCAATCCAGCGCCGGAGTTGAACATGAAGTCGACCAGATAGACCATATCAGCTATATCAATTTCAGTCGAGCTGTCAACATCGGCAGCGTTGAAAAATGCCGGAGCCGGACCCTGCGGAGTACCAAACATGAATTCGACCAGATAAACCAGATCACCGATATCCGGTGCTCCTTTGGAATTATCTATATCACCGCAGATATAATCACAGACATCACCTACCCCGTTTGTGTTGCTGTCTTCCTGACCCGGATTAGCAGTAGCGGGGCAGTTATCACAAACATCACCAACAGTATCAGAATCACCGTCAGCCTGGTCTGTATTGGCTACAGTAGCACAATTATCGCAGACATCACCAATTGTATCAGTATCTGAGTCATCCTGACTGAAGTTCGATACATCAGGACAGTTATCGCATGCATCACCGATAGTATCAGCGTCAGTATCATCCTGTGTACTGTTGGCTATTGCCGGACAGTTATCGCAATCATCGCCGACACCATCGCTGTCAGCATCAGTCTGAGCTTCGTTGGTAACAAGCGGACAATTGTCGCAGGCATCACCGTATGAGTCGGCATCGGAGTTTGTCTGGGATGCATTTGATACATTCGGGCAGTTATCAATACTGTTTTCTACTCCATCAAAGTCGGTATCTATAAACGTTCCGACCGGGAAAGTAATAAAATCAACCCAGACTTCATCGGTACCTTCTGACACCGATTGATCCTTTTCATACGACCATTCGTAAAGATGTGAACCTGCTGAAACCGGGAAGGAAACATAGGTCCATCCGAGGATACCATCCCATTCACCCTGCTGAATTCCATCAATATAAAAGCGGAGATAATCATAATTGTTTTCAGTCGAAGCCTTTACATAGAATGAAATCTCTCCAGCCTGCCCGCCATCGAGATAAACAGCCATCGTGGTTGTATCATTATCTGAAATATTACCGGAGACCGCTGAATAAAAACCTTCATAATAATCAGATGCATCTATCAGCCAGTCAGCATCACCCGACATCACCCATGGGTATACCAT
>QQUK01000157.1 GCA_008501655.1 Calditrichota bacterium | reverse complement strand
ATAGGACAACTCGACGGCGGTCATGTTGTTTATGGGCTCTATAAAAAGAAACAGCATCTTGTTGGGTATATCTCGATGGGCTTTCTGATTGTATTAGGATATTTTTCACCGATATGGTGGGTATTTGCATTTTTCGGCCTGATGTTTGGTATCAAACATCCTCCGACGTTAAATGACTCTAAAAAATTAAATAGTTCAGAAAGATTACTTGGTATTATAGCATTAATAATTTTTGTAATCTCGTTTACACCGGTACCTTTTCAGTAACCACTTCTAATTCTTTAATCTTTGAAATATCTTCACTGCGACCGTAGATCTTTTTTAAGTCGACATTTCCACTTTTTAGCACCCGTAAAAAAGTAGCAACAATATACGGATCAAACTGGGAACCGGTATGTTTTAACATCTCTTCCAAAGTCTGTTTAATATCCCGGCCTTTTCTATATGGACGGTCTGACATTATAGCATCAAATGTATCAGCAACTGCAAGCAGCCGTCCTTCAATCGGAATATCTTCCCCTTTTAAAGAGTTCGGATAACCGGTGCCGTCATATCTCTCATGATGTGATGTAATGTATGGAACAGCCGGTTCAAAGAGGTCGATACCTTTTATAATTTTAAGTCCAAGTTCCGGATGCTGGTTCATCTTTTCTAATTCTTCAGCAGTAAGCTTACCCTGTTTGTTCAGAATCGAATCAGGAACACCAATTTTACCGACATCATGCAGGGTGCATCCGATTTTCAAAAAGCGCATTGTAATTTCATCCCAGCCAAGTTCAGTTGCAATCAGTTCAGCAATTTGAAATACTCTGTTTGTATGTCCGGCGGTATAAGCATCCCGGGCTTCGATGGCATTTGCTAAAGCTGAAAAAGCCTGCAGGTAAGAAGAATCAAGATCATTGTACAGCTGATAGTTTGTAAAAGTAGACGAAACCGAGTTACAGAGCAAAGTAAGTATATCAAGCTGCCCGGCGGTCAAAGAATCAAATTTATTAATCGTGATAACATTTAAAACACCCATCAATTGCTTCCGACTGCAAATCGGCTGGGATATGGTTGTTTTTATATATTTTTGTTTTTTTATTTTAAGTGATTCTTTATTAACAATTGGTGATTTTTTACTCCGTTTAATGACTGTTTGAACGATAGACTCATCTTCAATCTGTTCCTGATATTCAGTAGTGTCTGTTTCAGAGATTATATCTGTAACTTCTTTAGAGTGCACATCAACAGAAATCAATGAAACAGCAGCAGCAGAGAATTCTCTTTTACAGTAGTTGACAACCATCTTCATAAATTTTTCTTTGTCTACTTCTCTAACAGCAGCATTACTGACTTTGAGAAATTCTACCTGGTCTTTCAGATACACGTTATCCCTGAAGATTTGCTGATGTTCCAAACCACGCTTTATAGTAGCCCGTAACAAATCGAGTTTAAACGGTTTTACTAAAAAATCAAATGCACCTTTTTTGAGAACTTCTATGGCGGCTTCAACAGTCGGATGTGCAGTCATCAGAATAACGACAGCATCGGAATGATTAGCCTGAACAACATCGATTACATCGACGCCGGAATATTCACCCATTACCAGATCAGTTAAGACCAGATCAACACGATTATTTTCAATGTAATCAATGCCGGCTTTAGGGTCATCGAATGACTGGATATGGTAATCACTTGAGGACAGCGCTTCAAATACAATATTACAAATCGACTTTTCATCATCGATTATAACAATATGGGCTACAGGGTTTACCAAATTCGGAGTCCTTTCTTGTTACTATTCCCTTTTTATATCGGAAGAACTTCAAGGAGGTAAATGGAGGAAAATCAGATTGTATAATTATTGCGCTGTTTATAAAACGAGATCAGCTTTATAGGAGGATCGAACCAATGGTGCAGAAAACACGTTTTTAATACCAGCCTGCTCTGCTTTTTCTTTAAGCATTTCAAATTCATCTGGATGATAGTATTTTTCAACAGCAAGATGCATCTTTGAGGGTGCAAGATATTGGCCAATGGTTAATATTGAAACATTCACAGAACAAAGGTCTTCAAAAAGCTGGCATAACTCATCAAGAGTCTCTCCGACACCGACCATAATTCCTGATTTTGTAAGAATCTGAGAATTGTCATAAATATACTTTAAAAGATCCAGTGATAATTTATAATCAGCTTGTGGTCTGACTTTTGAATACAATGAAGGAACCGTCTCAAGATTATGATTAAAGATATCAGGCTTTGCTTCTAAAATTATTTTCCTTGCATCAGGCTGACCTTTAAAATCAGGTGTTAATATTTCAACTGTGGAATTTGGTAAGCTCTTACGAAGTTCTGATATACAAGCAGCAAACTGACTGGCACCGCCATCCGGTAGATCATCACGGGTAACTGAGGTAATCACGACATGATTTAATTTAAGCTCTTTGGATAACTCAGCAATCCGTTCTGGTTCCGAAGGGTCAACAGCTGAAGTTTTTCCCGGTTCTATATCACAAAACCGGCAGTTCCTGGTACACTTTGGACCTAAGATCAGAAATGTAGCGGTTCCCCGGTCAAAACATTCTCCCCGGTTGGGACAGTTTGCCGCCTGACACACGGTTTGCAGATTATACATTTCCAGCAGGGTATGTACTTGATTGTACGTTTTTCCGCTTATAGCTTTAATTTTTAACCAGTCAGGCTTTTTTCCAATAGTTTTCATAATTACTGTTCAATTTCTGAACAAGTGCTCAGCTAACTCGTTCATTTTTCATCTATTTACCAATCTCATATCAAGTATACTTAAAATCGCTCGATAATCAAGAAAAAGGATAAACATATAACTTTTTGGGAGTACTGATGTCGACCCGGATAAAATTATTGAGCTGCCTGATAGTATCAATTTTCCTTTCTATATCAACTATTAGCGCACAGCAAAAATCAAATATTGAAACTAAACAAATTACTACGGAAAATATACAAGAGTTACGAATCCGTCCGACTTTGTCTACCGCAGACACCTGTTATGTCAGACATGATTCAGGAATCTACTGGCAGATAAACGGCTGGATTACAGGTAATGAATTATATAAAAGTTACCTCGATCCTTCACTGACCTGTGAAAATGCCTATCCTTACACTGTCACGGAAATCAATATGCCGATCTTGTTTAATGATTCCTGTTCAATGATTGTATCTGTCGATGTAGAACAAGTTGATCTATCTGACCCAAACTGTCCTTTCCCGGATTCCATACTCTCGATTTCTTCAGCATATACAATAACAATACCGGCAATGACACAGCCTACTCTTTATAATATCTGGATACCTCTTGATCAGCCGATAGTAGTCAATGAACCGTTTTTTGCCGGCTTTTTTATCGGTGACTATACAAATGGGACAAATGCAGCGCCGGCAATCGTCACCGACCAAAGTACACTTGATACCTGTGTATCGTATAATGTATGGGATGACACAATAGGTTTTATTGATTTAGTAAATAATGATATTTATAATTTACCCGGTAAACTTGTACTCTATGCATCCGGAGTCCCCGGCGGTATTGCTGAACAACCGGATCCACAGATAACAATTTTGTCACCTCGTGATTCAGCTGTTGTCTTTTGTCCGGATGAAATATGGGTGCACGAAACTTCAGGCTCCAATATCATTCAGTATGTCTCATTTGAATATTCAAACGGCGGCGACTTCGTAGAAATCGGCAGAGATTATGATGGTACTTCTCCCCTCAGAGATCAGACAAACCCGACCTTAAACGGAGCCGGTTATAGTATAAACTGGGACTGCTCTGCAATGACCGAAGGTTTTTATACACTCAGAACCATTGCAACCGACACCATGAATGTCTCGGATACAGATATAGTAACGATATATATTGAACCGACACCACCGATTGCTGATATTGTTTATCCGTCAGTTGGCGATCCATTCTGCCCTGAATTTAATATTATCATGAGCTCAAACGATGAAAATATCTCATCAATCGATCTTTCGTATAAAGAATCAAATCCGACATTCGCTCTTAATCTGGAAACATTAAATGAAGCAGATTTTTCAGCTTACTATTCAGCACCAATTACAGCAGCTCTCACAATCAAAGAATTAGCAGACCGGGGATATCCGCAGCTTTTAAATTATGGTTCTCCTCTGACTACTACCCAGCTTGCTGACCTTTTTGCCGGTTTGTTTAACATTAATATTAATAATGGTGCCTATGATGAAGATGTTTTTAGCGGATTGCATCAGTATAATGACTCCACAGGAAACTTAATGGATATCAACTATACCCGGTTCCCGACTTTTATCGAATTTCTTTCAGCGTTTGAATATCGGGGCAATCCGGTTATGCTTGCCGTTGGCGGATCACAAGGTTACTGGTTTGCATTTAACGGCTTTACCGGTAATCCGAATTTTGGTGTCTATCTTGTATCTGTCAGTAATTATGCAACCGGAACGATAGAGTATTATCAGCTCAGAGAATCCGGCGATAGAATTGAAATCAATATTGTTGGTCAGTGGCAGGAAATCGAGATGATGTTTGAACTTGGTATTAAAGGTGTCGAACCTGTAACAAACTCTATTGGCAGTGACACCAGTAATCTGGATGGCTGGTTGTACCGTTGGGTACCGCCATCATTGACGCAAAATAGAAATTATTATATCAATGCGAAAACAACAGACAGTGATGACCATACCGGGAGCTCAACAATCAGACTGCTTTATGACTGCAATCAATTCAATCAGGCTGGAGATTATAACGGAGATGACCAGGTTAACATCAGTGATGTATCATATCTGGTTAACTTCTACCTGTTAAACGGTCCTGAACCGGTAGGCGGGATTCAACGCGCTGATGCAAACTGCGACAGTAAGTTTAACATTACCGACTTAGTATATTTTGTCAATTATGTATTTGGATCATCAGGTCCCCCCTGCTACTAAAATAAGTAGAAAAGCCGTATCAACTTCTGATACGGCTTTTTTTTACTTTCTGGCTGCGGCAGCTTTCACCGCTCTGGTTGCAATTACCGGTGATATATCGCAGATTGATATTAACATATCAACAGCTTCATCAAGATGTTTCAGCCATTCCTTTTCTTCATACTTAGACTTCAAATCATCAGTCACTTCATCAGCAATTGTTGCAATATACTGGGCATACTGTTTTCTTTTCCCGATTTTTAAAAATGGGATGATATATTTATTTGCAATATGACCGGCAAACAAAATACCTACTGAACCTAAAAGATTCATCCACGATGATGATGCCAATAACTGTTCCATAACTCCTCCTTTTACCAGCTTAAGCTCCATTGAGCTAATGCCGGGATTTCTATTCGCTGACGTAACACCGTTCCGTCAGTTCTGCTAATTGTAAATTCATATTTTTGATTAACCGGACTGAGAGAATCTGATGGAATCAAATCGAGATAAAAATATCCAAGTGAATCGGTTGTTGTTGATTTTGAAAACGGTGAGATGATCAGGCTCCCGGAACGAACATCACCAGTAGAAAGTGCTGCAGTAACTCCTGCACCTACTTCGGGCAGTCCGGTAATTCCATACAGATATCCATAAACCCGGCAAAGATTCGGTTCCACCGGGTTACCGATATCAATCTGATAACCAAATATTGTATCAACCGAATTACCGGTTACAACGAGTGTATCAAAAGCTTCAAAGAGATATCCAGGTGCATAACCAACAATAAGGAAACTATCCGCATTGAGATTAAATGTACTATATCCATATACATCTGAGTTGCCGGATGCTATTAATGTTGATTGAGCAAGATTCCTGATGAGAACATTAACACCACTGACAGGTTGTCCGTTAGCTGTATCATAAACTACAACAGATTGTGCATATATCCCTGAACCGGAACCAAGCCCTGAGATATCAGAATCAAGATAATCTCCAAATGTACCGGCTATGAGATGTGAAGATTGTGGAGTATTCCAGACTGAGCGTGCTATCGTAGTCGAATCGATATTTGTATATGCATTGACAGTATCGGTTGAAGGGTTAAACGTTGACCGTGAAGAGATAGAAGCATTAAGATAATCAAGACGGGTGTTAAAGTCAGAATTCTGATATAATTGAAATTCTCCGCTATGTGAAGTATGTAAACCAAGTGAAATATCATTTACTATCATCAGCCACTTATAAACTCCGTCCGATGCAGAGGAACCATCGAAATTTGCAACCGCATCAGCATAAACATAAAATGAGCCTATATTTGATAAAGTTGTCTCAGTTATATTTCCGTTATTGCCTAAAATTGTTAAAGCATAAGCTTCATCACCGTTCGGATAAAAGACAACAAGACCGATTGAGTCCGATGATGCTAAGGAAATGTTATTGCCGATTGAATCGAGCAGATAAAACTGAAAAGATAATGAATCAGTTCCACTTGTTCCTGAGTTATTAACTATTCCCCCGAAAGAAGTTGATGTGAGAAAGATGAGTAATAGTAGTATATATTTTTTCATTCTATTTCTCCCTTTTGTAATATTCTTCGTCTCTGATTTATTGATTCAGCTGCCTGATTTATTGTATATTCGATATATAGCCATGGACGGAAACCGGCTATGACAACTTCACTTGGCCGGATCGTAGTCCCGGTTGATAAATCCATATCAAATATACAGTACCCATAATTTGGTGTTCTTCCGTTTATCCAGTCGGATACAATCATACTGTTGTTTCCGGAAGATTCAGAACCGACCTGGAGATATGCATTCCAACTTGTCGTTGAAGCATCGACTACTCCATAATAATTGCCATTGTTATCATCAAAATCTGATACGGAGAACTCGCTGCTGTTTGCCCAGTCGTCGTCATTTACTGTACCAAGAGAGTCTTTTGCCTGTAGCCAGGTAGCCCCATATTCACCAATAGAATCAACAGCTCCCGCGTTGACGTTCCCCTCACTCCAATCAGTTGTCATATAGCCAAGTCCGACTGAATCACCCTGAGCAATTACGGCAATATGCATTGCTGTTGAGTCAACAGTCACCGGATCTGTAATAGAAGATAAATCAAATTTAAGAAAACATCCTCGTTTAGCGGACCCATCAAGTTCCGTTGCTAATAGTATTGTTGCATAAACACCATAATTGTAATTTTCGAAGGATCCGTTATCGGTTCTTATATAAGTATCCGATACATCATCGGCATCAAATGTCTCGGAAGCATTATGATAGATTATGGCAGAGGGATCATTTTTATGTATCTGGATCATTTTACCTAACTCAACATATTCAATACATAAGTATCTGTTACCCTCTTTTATCCATCTTTGAAATACCGGGATTTCTTCTTTTGATTCATATCCGGGATAAAACAGTATCTGCTGATGGAGCTGTATAATATTCTCTTTTGAACGATGTAATATCTGTTTTCTTAATTTGTGTTTAGATAGATCTGGGGATTCAGCTCCAGCAAACTGATAACTCGATACAGTTCCGAAAGAAATGGATGTTTCGATATCTGCTTGTGAAGTTATCTCCTGCAGTGAATCCAGAAATTTCGGTTTAAATGAAATCTGATGATGCAGCATTCCATTTTCTTTTATCAGGGCATAATCGACTCCATAGAAGACATCAGTCCACCTTAAACAGTTACTGTCCATTTCAGGATTCTTAAATTCCGGATTATTCATAAGTGTAAAAAATGTATCCGCTTCTGTATCAAACAGTACTAAACTCTGCAGTGCCTGATTAAGAGAGATAGTGCTGTCATGGTTACCTATGGAAAGATTGGTTTTCCCACTTGATGTTGCTACAACTTTCAGGTTAGCGTTATTAATACAAAACAAGGTATCATCCGATTTTATCCAGTTATTGTCTATCGCATCCCAGCTTTTATCTGACTTTTGATAATTTTGAACAGTTCCGCCAATCAATACTCTCTGATTTTCACTATTGGTGCTGTCCTGCCAAGTTTTGAATCCAGTAGGTTTCCATTGAGTATGCCCAAGCAATGGTAAAAGAAATGGCATGAGAATAAGACAAATCAGTTTAATCTTCATTTTGTCTCTTTCTTGTTTTCTTTTGATTTCTTCTTTTGTGAACTCTTTTTAACTTCCTCAAGTCGAATTTTTTCAAGCATCTTCCAGAGTTTAATCTGTTCGCTATCCGACGGCGACAGCTTTCGTTTTAACTCAATCATTTTTAGTAAATCCCCTATTTTAACTTGTTCATTTTCAATTTTCTTAAATATCTTTTCAGCATATTTTTGGATTAGTTCATCGAGATATCCTAACTCAAGGGGTGTATCTTCCGACTTCTTTTTCAAACACTATGCTCCCATCTCAATGATGTACAAATCAACCGGCACCGGATTTTCAGCTGTAGATTCCCTGGCAATTGTAAATCCATCATCAGATTCACTTCCGATGACAAATGCTGATTTCTCAGTTCGGTTTTTAATTATGATTTTGGGATTAGTTATCTGTGCAGGAAGGAGGTTACCTCTAAAATCTCTTAAATCTGCATACTTGATAAGCTGATTATTCTCCCCGATTGATTTTTTGTCAAACAAAACCGACTGTACCGAATCAACATCTTCCAGGAGTAAGTACTCGAAATCACCCCATCCTTCCGTACCCCATACCTGGATATCCGGGACATACCAGCTTCGTTTTGCGGTTGCAAGTGAAAATCCTGTATTCATTTTATCTCCTTAACTATGAGTTGGATTGGATATCTGGCTGACCGGCTCTGTAAACGAACGGATAAGCTCTGCAGACCTTGCAAGATATACCTCACCTAATGAAATCCATGCTTTAGCTGAACTTTCCCGTCCGGTTTGTGAAGCGAGTTCTTTCGCTGCTGATGATCGGCAGAGAATTTCCAGAGCACGATATGTTGCAGCTGTCTGAAGCACTAAATTCGCTCCAAACTGTTTATTTGGATCTACTGTTTGTTCAATAATAGCGTTAGCTTCAACAACAGCATTATCAATTATCGTATCTGAATGAAATACTGCCGCAGGCTGGTAGTCGATGTAAACGACTTCACCGAATTTAATCTTTGATGAAACCGGAAGAGCAATTTTGCCGGTTTCATAGTTTATTTTGAAATCAGAGTTTTCCTGATATGGAAAATATGGTAAAAAGAAAAACGTCACCATATCATCATTTGATATATCACCGGAGGAAGGAAAGGTTACCGTTCCCTTTGTATAATCTATGATATAATCAATATTTTCCTTATAAATTTTAGTAAGTGAACTGTTCGTTGAACATAAGACTGACCCATTCACAAGAGGCAGAGGGCTTATTACATTTTCGCCATCTGTCACAATATGGTTAGCTATCTGTTGTTTGTACTCTTTAAGCGACTTTACTGTAACTGAGCCTGCAATAATCTGTCCGCTAAAAAATGATTGATATTCATTATCAGTAAAACTCATTTGCTGATTGGTAATTATTTGAAGAACCGGCTGCACAAACTCTATATGCTTTCTCACTAAAGCTGCATTTGTATACGACATGTTACCTCCTCACATTGATTGCTTTGAGGTTAGATATAGAAGTAAGCTGACTTCCGATAGGAGCAATTGTAAAAGCAGAGGTAGCTTCTATTTTTATCCAGAATCTTGATACACCGTTCACAACATTTTTCTGCCATGTTTCAGGTGTGTTATCATAGTCCTGCCAGAGAGTAAGTTCCCGACTGCTTGTATCAAATTGATAATTCCCGTTTGTAGGGAGAAATGCAATCCAGTTCAATCCATCAAAGTAGCTGTAGGTCAGTGTCCCTCCACTTCCCGCTGTTGACAAAAGAATATGGAGGAATCTGAAACGATCATCGGAGCCTATAAACACTTGATCACCTGCCTGTTGCAATAAGGCGTTTGAAGATGTATGAATCAGATCCGCAGTAGTATTAGATGCTGCTTCTATTGTTTTCTCATCAAAAGACGACGAAACTGAATCATACAAGAGTACTGAATCAAAAATATCAGACCTTGTCTCAAATACTTGAGGTGTGGAAAAGAATCCTGAGATTCTGCTGCTTTGCATAAGCTGAATCTGATTTGAATCTTTCTCTGATAGATAAAATACAACCGGGACATTATTGATAATTCTTAACTGCGGGTATGTTGCTGAATTCGAATCGATGATTACTGTCGGACTCCAGTTGACCCCGTTAAACTCACGATAGATCAATTGATCATCATTATAGACAACTCCAAGGAAGCCTTCAGGCAAAACAACAGCATCAAAATCTATTGAGATAGCCGTACCGCTGCCGATTGTATACTCCGTCGACCAACTGCTCCCGGTTAACAATCGATGACGTTCTTTGATATCTTGATAATCTGCCGTATAGACAACAAATACATTGTCTGCTGAAGTCATAATCTTAGAAATAACAAGATTAGCGCCAGTAATGATTGTTTCGCCGATATCAGACGGTCCCGAACCCCAGTTTGCACCACTATCAGATGAACTTTTCACCTGCAAATCAAATGATGAACCGTTGAATCTTGAAAATGTTACATAAGCATTTTCATTTTTATCCAAAACAATAGAAGGTGTATTGGTCAGATTTCCATTATAAATGTATATTTTTGAACCAACAGTCCAACCGGTATCTGTTATTGATAGTTTGAGAAAAGCCAGATGATTAGTAACAGTTTCTATGTAAACAAGATAAACATCACCGGAGGCGGTCAGGGTAACATCAAAAGGAGCATTCGCTGAATCAGAGGCAACAGTTACCATGTCTGACCAGGATGAATAAGGGTTTACTGCAGAAGAATATTTAATCTCGCTGTTTGCTGTTTTAAATATTGCCATCATTCGTCCCGCATATTGCCCGCTTTGAACTTTCAACAGTTTCCTGTTAGCCGGTGTACCAAGACCGCTTATATTTATTGTCTCTGTAATTTTTGTCTGCATACTACTCCAATATTTTTCCGGGTCAGATTACCTGACCCGGAAGATCGACTGTTAATAGTTTGTATCTAATGCAACCGATGCTTCTTTTAGAATCTTCGCATAGGTTACTGATTCAGAAATTACCGCTTCTTCAAATCGCTGGTCGATAACTTTGTCATATTCGATCATCAACGGTTGCGTAATAACTTCCTCAACCGCAAAACGATTATCGAGACCGATAACAAGATCGGTCGGGACTTCATCGGAGCGAATCAGATTTGCCCCGAGAGGGCTGAACAATTCACCGGTTCCCTGGAACTTGTATCCGGCAAGCGGGTCTTTAAATTCATTTAAAGTTAAGATTGTTTTCAGCTGGTTGACGTGACAAACAATCGTATTTAATTCAAATGGGGAGAAGTTTGACCAGAGAGTAATCAGATCATCATAAGTCAGCGTTCCGGATAATGCTGTGGTAATAACTGAAGCTGCATTACTGTTCCCATCACCATTGATAATACAATCTACGATAAGACCGATTTTATCTGTTTGAATCTTAAATCCGACATACCACAAGAGTACCCGGAATTGCGAAGTCGTTCGATAACGGAGGGCTTTGTAACTTGTTTTTAAAGCCAGACCATAATCGATTACATTGACAGCATGGTTCTGCTCGGTTACAATTAATTGTGGAATTTCAGCACCATCCCCTATCGGTCTCATTGAGAAATTTGCTGTGTCATCGGTGTTGATGTAAAACGGAGTATACGAATTGCTGGCAACCGTTGTACTGTTAGCAACAAGTTTTGTAAGTTCCGGCCGCATTGCCATCCCTTTTTTAATCTCACGAAGCATAAACTCCGGTAAAAGCGCCGGTGCCTGATGATAAAATTGTTCAACTGTTGTCGGAGATTTTCCTCCCAGTTTTACTCCGGCAAGTAGCAACTGACGCTCAAATGCATCAAGCGGTGCTCCCGGTAGAGATGGATCATATTCTTCCGATTCCAAAAGTTCGGTCAGGGTCATCCCTTTAGTATCTGCTTCGATATATAGATCTTTTGAGATATCAATTGCTGCAGCCCGGGAAAGGTCGACCTGACCGGTAAATTGTAATTCATTGAGATAACTTTGTGATTTGATTTTCGGTGATGCTATAAATTGATTAAAATCCATGATGCCCCCTTTTAGTTTAAGTATACCAGACAATTACTTGTTCCGTTTACATCCAGTACAGTTCCCCGACCGATGTTTCCACCAGCAGGATCTGATGCTACTGCCGGAGCTTGCTTTACAGTTCCTGAAGTTCCCCCAACGACCTGATCACCGATTGTGGGATACGTCGCAGAAATTACAAATCGGCAAACTCCGCCGATCTGCACGGTTGCGACCCGTTCTCCGTCATCAGCATCGGTTAATGTCAAAGCTACCAGTTTACCTAAGAGCTGTCCATCTGTGGAAAGTGGTCCGACTTCTGAATTCCCGGTTAATTCTACCGGTTCTCCGATATTGCTATCTTTGAGATCATCAACATTTACCGTCTGAGATATCTTGAATGTTGCCAATACCGGGGCTATTGTTTCTAAATTTTGTGTGCGTACTGCCATTAATATTCTCCTTGTTTATTTATTAACGACCGGGAAAACTCCCACTGGCCGGGATGAACATCCCTCGATTATTTGTATTCGGATAAATCTCTTTTAGATGCCTTATCTTTGAAAACTCCGAAACTTGTCGGGAAAGCATCCCTGAATCTTGCTTGTGATTTTCTATATTGCTTCAGTAACTCTTCAGCATTCAGATTTCCGATTTCATTGATTAAAGTTGTCAACTCTTCAACATCAGAATTTTTCCGGTTTACTGCAGTGATTGCTTTTTCCATCCCTGCAATTCGAAAAATAACATCTTCCTTGAGCGTCGTATATTGTTCAGATATATCTTCAAAATTTGAAAAATGCACACTACTCTCCTGAAGCAGAGAGATTAACTTATCAAAATCAATTCGCTCTATCTGTTCAGATTTTAAAAGTTCCGCATATCTGTTGAGTTCATCAGGTAATTTATCTTTTGTCAAAACTCTCTCCTTTATTTTCTTCAAGTAATGTTTCAATCCGTATCAGTCTTCTTTCAATATCTTTCGAAAACTTATAAAACTGTTCCTTACCTACTACTCCTTCTCTAAGTATCACCTCTATATTTGTAAGTTTTCTGTTTAAATTCTCTACTGATTGAGTCTCAGCTTTAGCAGCAAGTTCTACTTTGAGCGATTGAATCGTCAGGAAGTATGCCGCAGCAACACCAAATACAATTGTAATCAGTTTTGTAAGCTGCATATAGTTATGTATATACTTTTCGTTCACTTTTAACCCCTTTGGAAATATTAAGACACTAACTGGAATAGATACTGATACTGATTGTTAAGTTTTATCTTCTGAAGTCTGAATCTCTCTTGAGGATATTTTGAAACAACCAAATCAAAAGTATCATCGTCTGATATTTTCTTACCAGTACCAGCTACAACGACAGTACGATTCTGGTTATTTGCTAATTCATTTTCAACTGCGAGCGCTAAGAACCTTTGCCCCTTTTTTATTGGCTTTCCAGAAAATCCTTTTAATTGAAAGAGCATTTTATCAGGACCATGCAAGGCAAGCATACACTTCTTCTCAGATGTAAAGTACATCTCAAAGGTTCGTTCTTCGTTCTGAGTTTCCTGAAAACTGCCTAAATTCTTTTCCAACGGATATAATCGTAATCCTTCTTTTGTCATAAGTGTAGTTTTTACCGATTCTATATCAATTCCCTTGAGACAACGAGTATTTAACAGTGAAACACCAGGCGTATCATTTATAATCCGGTAATATTTAAAAAGCTTATCATTCGGAAGTAGTTTAATTTCAATCCGAGAGACTTGGGATTTTTCCCCTGAGAGATATGCTGTTAACTCCTCTTTTGAACATCGTTCTTTCCCTCTGTATCCAACTACAACAGCCGGCTGTCTCTCAAGACAGAATGGGATCGTCTTAACTTTATCAGCAATTAAATTTATGTTAATATTGTCATCATTTATAAACTGGACTAAAATATTATCGGAATCTTTTGAAAAAATAACTTCTAAACCTTCATAGTAAGGTGCAGCAAGATACCAGTTGTTTGGTTTGATATCCTGACCAACAGCATCTTTCTGTGTGTAAGATGCTGCGACATGAATTGAATCTGAAAATAATCTATCAGAAATCGATGTATCCGGTACAGCTCCCCGATAGACCAGTGATGTTTCAAGGACTTTATCAATTTCCTTATAGAAGTAAAAACATCTCTGTTTAGTTCGACCGGTTTTATATTCAGCAAAAGGTTCATGCGGACATCTTCGGATATCTTCTGCACAAATGGTACATTCCGGAAAATTAAATGTGAATCCGATTGAACATTCTTTGTAAAGACCGCCGTCAATATTCTTTTGTAATGTCTTTGAGCCATCAGCATCTTTCAACCAGTAAAAATATGACTTTACCCATCTTCTCGTATCATTTGTTTCAATTTCTGCATGAAAATTCCGTGCAACCGGCAAATTATCTTTGCGATGACCAACCAACACCGGTGAATTAACTAAGAGATTAGTCAACTGATTCATCTCATCATATCCAAACATACCTCCATAAGAATTAACTTCATCTGAAACGACATACATCACCCGGATATTTACATCCCCGGCTGTTAACTCTTTTAGTGGTTTTATATTCTGATTTATCAACCGGACTAACTCTGATATTCTTGCATCTTCAACTGAAGCTTGTGATACCTGATCAACTCTGAGTTGCGCTATTTGTGATTTCATCTGTTCTCCTCAATTCTATGATTCACCTCTAACTCTTGTTTGTAGCTTAGTAATCAGTAGCAATTATCCACTTTTTTTGCGCAATGAAATGCAGTTGATTTTTGAGCATTTAGATTCATAGCCGGACAAACACAAAAACGTAATACACTATCTTACAATGAATTACAACGAATAACAACTCGGAGGGAAAACGGGCATATACTTTGCAGTAAGAGAAGATGAAGATACTAATAGACTGAGGTAAACATGATTTTATACAAAAAGAAAGTAACATCGATATTTAAAGTAATCCTGGCAATCATCATATTCATACTGACTATGACGATTACTTTTGATGAAGTATTCGGTGACGCCTCAAAAAAATCATCTCCGATTATTGAGCATTCAGTTTCGAATGTGAAATAAAATTTAGTTCCCCTTACTCTATCCCTTATTTATTTGCCTTTTAAGATTCTTTCTTAAAAGGCAACTTTTTTTATATAGTTCCTACTCTCGGATCTATAATAAAACGGTCTCGCTTATAGAGCGGCCAGATAGCCAAAGCAAGAGCCATCAGTGAGTCACATTTGTTATTGTTGTCCCATCTCGCTTCTTTTAACTCATCTTCCAGCGACCATATCTTCCCCTGGCTATCTAAAAGTTCCCATCGTCCATAAGCAATTTTATTCTGCACATGAAAAAACTCAACATTTGTCAAAAGCTCCCCTTTGACAACCTGTGTAAAAACTACCGGGGTCGGATTATACTCTGAAAGCTGCTGAACCATTACATCGCCAAGACCGGTTGCGTCAACTATCAGTCTCCCCGGATATTTTCTTTGTCTTGCTTTTATTTTCTCAATCACGACATCCCAATCGACCATCTGTAACCGTTCCAAGGCAACTACAAACGCATTCCCGTCTATAACCTTTACAGTTATGCCCACAGTTGCAGTCTGTTTTCTGGCTAAATCCCATCCGGATATGTAGAAACCATCATTGTCTGTAAGTTTCCTTTTATCTAACAAGTGAATACGTTCCAAAGCCTTTTCAACATATTCTGATTTTAGTATCTCCCCGCCTGAATCGACAAATTGTCCCATAATATTCTGATGAATCCGCCTATCAGAAAAATTCTGAATCCTGTCTTTAACGGCTCTTTCAGATATAAACTGGTTCTCTCTGGTATCACCCGATTGTATATAACCGGTTCTCTGATTTGATTTAATCTCTGAAAACCGTTTATAGAACCAGTTTTTCCCGTTAGGAGTTGATACCAGGTCAAGTATTCCATCACGGTCAGCAAGACGCATCATAATAACTTCTTCAACAACATACTCAGGATCCGCTTCAAATGCGACTTCATCAAAAATAAAATAGTCATAATCATTCCCCAGCAGATACTCCCCCCTGTTTTGAGTTGACCTTGCTTCAATTGATGAGCCATTTGAAAATTCCAATTTGGGAAACGGTGTTTTTGTTATTGTCAGTATCAACGGCTCCAATATTTTTGACTCTCTGGCAATACGGACGACCTGATTAAAAATTATATTTGCCTGATCCTGAGTTATAGATGCCGTGACAATCCGGTACTTTTGTTTATAACTGTAAC
Source organism: Calditrichota bacterium (assembly GCA_008501655.1). Lineage (GTDB taxonomy): Bacteria > Zixibacteria > MSB-5A5 > GN15 > FEB-12 > QQUK01. The sequence goes on along the minus strand of QQUK01000157.1, from coordinate 4,305 downwards.
GGATATCTCGGATTTTGAAAACAGCCCGATACAAAATTTTTACCGCTGACACAAAAGATTTTCCCCAACGGTTTCCGGTGACTAACAGATTTTCCTTTTGGAATGAATCTCTCAACCACTTTTTCTGTCCCGGATGTAACTCTATCTCTAATATCGATTCAGCGAAACATACCGGATCGATATACGCGTTACGCCATTTCTGTTTGGTCATTGACGTATCTAAATCAACTCAATAGATTTTATTCGGGCTGTATCTTCATCGATGAGACCTGCCTGATAGAGTTTCAGAATATTATCAACACCGGATGATTTTATCTGTGATTCATCTGATGCTTGATAAGCAAATGTATTATCAAACTGGTACCGGCATTTTTCATCAACACCGTGCATAGCCAGCTCGATATTCCCGATCCATTCAAGAAACGACGCAACTTCAGCCTGAATAGATTTAATCTGACGCATCACAATATCAAACTTAAATGATGCCCAGGTCGAAGTAGCTCCGAAAGAATAACCCAGAAGAAACGGTGCCAGATTTGTCCCGGCACAGATTTCCTCAATCATAGCCCGATGATTCATAAACCAGCTGTTAGTCACTGCTTTGACATTTTCCGGTCCGACATGCTCGATATGCACATTATCCCAGGTAACCGGGTTTTCATCTATATCACAAGATTTTATCATATCAACGGTCGAGTCAAAATATGAATTTATCCGATCCACATAAGACTTATCCGATTCTCCGCTCAATCTGTCGGGTGGTGTTATCTTCACATGGAGTCGATGGTATCCGGAGTTATGCGACGTCCGTCTCATATCATCAATGAGCTGCTGTTCTATGTAAGAGACAAAAGAAACCGATTGGAGAATAGATTTACCGATTGGATAACTTGAATCAGCATTGTGTGGTATCAGATAAAAATCATTCCGGTCTAAATTCAGTCTTTTATTATCAAACTCAATATAAAATTTACCGCTGTCACTTTTATATATATCTGAAGCATTGACCGGAATAAACTGGTCAATACCAGAGCCATCCTCTTTTACCGTCAGAAAACCTGAAAAAAGACCATCACGGAACAACGATGTATAAAGCTCTGATAAAAACGAAACCATCGAACCCCTCTTTCCTAATGCATTTTTGTACATTGACAAGGTAAGCTCATCTAAAATCCGCTGCCCTCTTTCAGACTTTGTCACATACTCTCCCGGCGCTGCTGATAATCTCACCCATGTATCCAGACATGCGTTTACAGCCGGAATTGTGTCGACCAGAAATTTATACAACTGGTAGCGAAATGACCCGTTCTGAAAGTCACCGACATTGTATTTTAATAATGACCTTTGTCCCCGAAGAGGTGACTGTTTCTCAATACCGGTCTGTTTTACCGATGTCGCCTGTGTAACCCGGTTGACCGTTTCAGTTTTATCTCTTTTGAAAAATTTCATATAATCTCCTTTTTATCAAATCTCAAGAAAAACTTTCTGCGCTGATTCTGTATATATTTTGCTATCCGGTCCAATTAATTACTAAAATTGTAAATTTAACTCGATTTTTATATAAAATTAGACTTGTATGCTCATTGTGATTCAAATATATTCCATAGTACAAATTTAGAGATAACTATATTGTCCGATAACAAATTATATGAATCAACCGAATAAAAAACTCGTAATATTCACATTTCTCTGTCTTGTTCTGGTAGCATCATGCAGTCATAATCCTGCCCTTGAAGACCGTTATAACGCTGAGAAAATGCTGAATAATGCAGAAAATATGCTTAAAGAAACCCAGGCATTCAACAGCTCACTCCCTGAACAGAAACTTACTGAACTGTCTGCTGAATTCAATAAAATAGTTGATTTCTGTTATGCTGCGCTGGATAAATATGATTCGACCAAATATCCGATAGAAGTAAACCAGATTGGCTTTATCACTTATCAATCAGTTATCCGGCTCTCACAGCTTTATTATTCTCATCAAAAATATTCTCAATCAGTTGAGATAACCGAAAAACTATTGAACAATGTTTCAATCCCCCGTGATTATCAATCAAATGTATATATTAATCTCGGTCAGGCGCTTCAGGCTGCCGGTAACTGGGATTCAGCTTATGCCGTTTTTTCCGGTACTCTTGAAAGATTCAGTCCTCCTCTTACGAATACCGGAAAAATAATTACTCCGGTAATGTATCTTCCTCTCTACATTTTCCGTACTGTCCGATTCACAGAATCACCCCAACAAGTTTCTTACCAGCTAAATAAAACTGAACAGTATTATATCGACTTGTTGGTTAATGCAGACAATACAAAGCTACGTGAATCTGCGCGAGAAAACCTTGCCAAGCTATACGAAGAAACCGGTCAATGGGAAAAGGAACTGGAACAGCTTGAGGATATGCTTGATCCCTCAGCTGAGTCTTATAATGATATACTCATGAAACAGGCTGATATCTTAGGCGGAAAACTGAAAATGTTTGATTCTGCACTGACTATTTATGATTTCATCTTTGCAAGAACAAAACCGGAAGATTCAGATACAAGGGCAAATATCTATTTCAATAGATCTTTGATAGACCTCGCAAAAGGCAACTACAGCAGTTCACGGGATTGGCTGAATAAAATTGAAGTAGAATATCGTTCCATTTATCATAGAGAACCATTGTTCCAATACAATCTGGCTAAATCATTTGAACTTGAAAACAACTGGGAACGTGCTGAACAGGAGTACAACCTCTTGCTTGAAAAATTCAAAGGTTCATCAGAATCTATGATGACTCTTTTATATTTAGTCGATAGATTTAAAAAACTGAACCAAACCAAAATCTCAAATTACTGGTTTGAATCTGCCCAGACATATTTTGAAGATATTGCCAAGATTAACCGGGGGGAAGAACTTGAAGCCCGGGCTCTGCTATACTCTGCAGATCTCTTTAAAAGAGCTGAAAATTATACAAAATCATCAGATATTCTTTTAGAAATATATAATAAATTCCCCAAATCGCCTCAGGGCAGACAGGCGTTATACCGCGCTATCCGACTGAATAACAACGAATTAAAAGATACCAACAAAGCTGATTCTCTCCTCAATCTGCTGAAAGCCAACCTTGCAGGGACCATTGGAAGTGCAGAAACTGAGGATCTTTTTGAAAACTAATGAGTAAAACTGTAAAATAAACTGGAGGAAGAATGACAAACCTTTTTAAAAAAACAATTTTCATTGCCGTAATTTGCCTTATTCCAATGATAAGTATGGCACAGCAACAGGATAATTTCGGAATCAGAGATACCCTCTATGCCGAACTTGCTAAACTTGATGCGAACAATTGGACAATTACTGTATCATACACAAACGACCAATCGGTAGTTGCTTTTTCAGTACCTCTTAAAATGACTGCCGGAATGAATAGAGTCGTTGCTGACTCTGCAGTATTTACCGGCGGCCGTGCTGAGACATATGCATACAAAGGTTTCCGCCCGGATACCGCTATCCAGTGTGTCACATTAGGACTTATCGGTACATTATCCGCTAAGCATGTTTACACTCCGCCTGGCAGCGGAAGAATCGCAACTATCTTTGTATCATCTCTGGATGGTTCCCCGATTGAAAATCTGAAAATTGATACAACCACAACTTCACCAAACAACTCCTTAATGGTAATTGCTGACAGAGTTCAAGGTGAGAATATGCAGGATACTATTCCGCTCACAGAACGTGATGTCGTCAATATCTACCCCGCATTTGTGATTATCGAACCTAAATAAGTTTGAGTTAATTCAAAAAAAGCCCGCTCTATTGCGGGCTTTTTTTCTGCTTAGCTTTTCGTACCGTCACCCGGGATGCTTCCCTTTTTTCGATAAAATCTTTGAGTTTTTCCGTAAGATCATCAGGAAATCTCTCTTTTAAAAATCCTTCTTTCATAAGGGCATTAACATCCAGGCTAAAAAATTCCTCAAGTCCCGCTTCTCGGCAGAGAAATGACAAATCAGCATACTTTTTAAAATCAGCTGTTTTAGTTACAAATTTATATTCATCAGAAAGTGAAACAGAGACCTTACCATCATCCCCTTCAAAGACAGATATATTATATTGCTTTGCAGCAGTCTTCAATTCCTCTTTTAAAGCATCGACTTCATCCTTGAGAACTTTCATCTGACTGTTTTTTACGATATATGAATTGGCAATATCTTTTAAATTCATCGCCGGTATCTCCCCGGTAGCTTCATCCTCCTGCTCTAACAATTTACCGTGAATCTTGGCAGGACAAATATCATAAAACTCACAAAAACGACATAAGCCGCTTT
>QQUK01000287.1 GCA_008501655.1 Calditrichota bacterium | reverse complement strand
TATTCGGAGCTTTGCATTCTTTATCGTTACATGGCTGGTATTCAAACTGGAGATTGAGTGTAATTTCAGAACCGGTATAAGATTCATCAAGTTTCGCAGTAAACGGAATATAAAAATCTCCATCAAAGACCGACAGGGAATCATCAAAAAACGGAATCATATGCGATTTCGGATAATATATATTTGTTATCTTTACCGGTTCCGCTTCATCGATAAACAATTTTGCAGCAATCAGATAATCCTGCAGCGGTTTATTTGAGTTTACATGCCAGTGTTCAGCAATGGAAACTTTAAGAGCGGCTTTAAATTCATTGTCCTGACTGACTTCTGTCTGACCGGAAACTGCAGAGATGTCTACCAAACCGGCATCTGTACTGCCATCAGTCTCAAAACCGAATTGAGCAGATATGGGGAGTGAAAATAAAAAACTGATTAGTAGAGTGATAATAGTGAATTTTGTTTTCATTCTTTTTCTCTTTATAAAATACCGGTTTTTCTCTAATAAAATAACAGAAAATAAATTAGCCGGTCTCCTTTATAATGTCAAGCTAAAGAGTAAGCCGGCTTTGTTATCTTAAACACGGGATTAAAGAAAAAGTTTAGAAGATATTTTATTTTTTGGATTTATTGACGATTTCCTGTTTTATCAATTGGAGAAGTTTATCCGAATCGATTTTATCGGCAAGTTTTACTGCAATTTTTTCTGCTAATTCAGCAATAAACTGCTTTTTAAATATCTCTATCTGTTCTTTAGAGACTGAGCCGACGGAGTCCTGCCAATTCGCTGAAGATGATTTTTTATACTCTGAATCTTTTAAGGTTATTGATTCAGTTTCATGACTGGATATCTTCTCAACCTCTTTTTTAAACTCATCAATAAATTTATCAACACCTTTTGTTGAGGGGTCATCACTCAACTTTGCCGGTGTTACCGGGTCTATCTTGGATGAAACATCTTCAAATGTGAGTTTTTGAGATTCCGATTCATCCACTTTTGAAGTCTGATGGGATTTTGGTGTATTCTGCTGAGCCGGTTTTTTGGAACCATCGGTTTGCAGTTCATTCAAGAACCAATTATAGTCATGGTCTTTATCTGGCTCAGGAGTTGCTGACTCTGATGTTTCCAACATGCCAAACTGGTCATCTAAAATATCAAGTTTGCTTGTTTCTGTCAGAGGCTTAGATTCCGCTTTACTAACATTCTCGTGTGAAATTTCTTTATCTTCTTTAATACTCAGGGAGACAACTTTGCCGGATATATCCATATCGGAGTCATCATCATTTGAGTTACTTCTTCTTTTTTTAACTGTTTTATCGATTTCTTCTGAATCGGTAACTTCAAGTTGGTCAAGACCAAGAGCTGAGTCTAAGGCTGCATCTTCAATGTCCAAAGAACTGCCGGCCATAGTCTGTGAATTATTTGCCTGTATCTGACTGTCTGCAAGCAGGGAAACTTTTTGAATGAATTCTTTTGGAGCGAAAGGTTTTACAATCAAAAGCTCCGGTGGAAAGGGGATATCTGTTTCTGATTCTGTATGCATAACAAGGATTGGCAAACCCTGAGAAATCGGCTCTTCGGCAAGTTTTTCATACATCGGTGAATGATTTTTATATTTAGCATCTGATGCCGAGATAATCAAATCCGGTTTAGTAAAACCTAAAACTTCGAGTGCTTTTTCTCCTGAAGATATTGAGAGAACTTCGTATCCATTCTGTCGAAGCAGTGATTCTGCGATATTTCTTATTGTATCTGATTCTTCTATTAAGAGTATTTTTTTAGGCATGACAATATCGTTCTTTCTTGTTTACTTCGGTTTATCCTGGTTGGATAAATCATTTGAAGCTTCTTCCAGAATTCTTTTTTCTTCCTTTGTCAGATTTTCAAACCCGACTTCGTTGATACGGTCTAAAACATCATCAACTTGTTTCATCACAGCCTTAGCTTTTTCCTTGTTTTTCTCAAACTTCGCCTGCTGTCTTTTATATTTATATGCTTTATATTTATTTGAGAAAGATAAAAATTTCCAATCAGATTTCATATAAATAAAACCGAAGATCGCCCCACCTAAATGAGCAAAATGGGCTATTTCCCTGCCTCCAAAGAGGAAGCCTAACAACATAATTCCGGGGATTGCCCACTTGACTTTAACCGGCAGGACAAAAAAGAGGAGTAATTGACGGTTCGGGAACATAAACCAGTAGGCTACCAATACAGAGTAGATTGCTGCTGAGGCACCGACTACAACTGCTGACTGACCCGGCTGGACTATCATAGTGAGTAATGCACCGCAAATTCCGCCAATAAGATAAAATTTAGAAAATCGTTTACTTCCCCATGTTAACTCAATTTCTGTTCCGAACATCCAGAGGGCAAACATATTAAAGAAAATATGTCCTAAAGAACCATGGAGAAACATATATGTAAACGGTTGATAGAGCAGATTGGGGAAATCAGAGAAAAACCGTGCAGGTGTAAAGCCAAACAGGGAGGTCATCTGAGGATAAAAATTTTGTATGATAAACAGAGCTAAGTTGATACCAATTATATATTTAATAAATGGTGAGAGCATCCCGGGGCCGAACTGGTAACCGGGGGAACCAAAACCTCTATTTTGCTGGTAATGTCTCATATACTATCTGTATCGGTTTCTTTTATAAATCATTCAGTAATAACATATATTACGCATCCGGATTCGGATGTTCCGTTTTCGGGTCTTTAATTGCTTTTTTTTCCTTATCTTCCTCCGGAAGATTACATTGCGGAGTTGCTCAGGAATGGATTCCAAATTTCGGGAAAACTTTGGTTACCAAAAAGACCCAGACCACCAAAAAGATGATGAGAAATATAATATCGTAAAAATCCATGTTGTTTCCTTATTATCGACAGGATAGTATAAAAAATAATTCTAACTATTAAAATGTTTTTTTTTAGGTTTGGTTCCATAACACCTTCTTTTTCAAGTAAATAATAAGAAAATGTACCTTGAAAAGCATAAAAAAACCGGTTCGCAGAACCGGTTTTAATCAATAATCTAAGTATCTGATTTTAGAGGACTTTATCGAGTCGTGCTGCAAGCTGTGCTTTTGGAATAGCACCGACGACTTGATCGACCATTTCACCATTTTTGAAAAAGAGTAATGATGGGATTGACATAATATTGTATTTACCGGCAGTCTGACTATTTGAGTCGACGTCGATTTTAACAATTTTGACTTTTTCATCATATTCGCCGGCGATTTCTTCTAAAATAGGAGCAATCATTTTACAAGGACCACACCATGTTGCCCAAAAATCTACGATTACCGGTTTATCTGACTGAAGCACTTCTGTATCAAATGCATCGTCTGTAATGTCCATTGGTTTGCTCATTTTATTCTCCAAAATTTATTCTATTAGTAACTATCTGCCTTTTTCAACAAACCAGCAGTAAAACAGTTCCCTCAAATTAAAAAAACGTTTAATCCTGCCTGTTTTGATATTAAATAGAAAAATAAACGGAAAGTCAAGAAGATGAAGATCGTAAAAAAATTATTTTAAAATTGACTTAAAATAATCATTCAAATCGGTTGAAAAAATTACATTTCCTCCCTATATTCTGACCTTTATGGAGTGAAAATGAGAGCATTAATTCAAAGAACTAAAGGTGTAAAGGTATTCATTAACAATGATTTACATTCATCATCTCAAGCCGGACTTTTAGTATTGTTCGGTACCCGGGAAGGTGACACTGCCGACAGGATTGATAAACTTGCCGACAAAATAGTAAATCTCAGGATCTTCGAAGATTCAGCCGGAAAAATGAACCTTTCTCTTTTAGATATAAAAGGTGAGTTAATGGTAGTTTCTCAGTTTACTTTATATGCTAATACGAACAAAGGAAGGCGTCCATCATTTAATGAAGCCCAGAACCCTGCCGATGCGGAAAAACTTTATGAGCGTTTTGTTACCGAAATCTCAAAATCAGGTCTTAAAACAGCATCCGGTAGATTTGGTGCATCGATGGATATACATTTTGACAACGATGGTCCCGTAACGATACTATTAGACACCGATGACTACTAACCTCACGAAGCTTGGTTCACAGTTTGAGATTATCTTAGGTTCCCGCTCGCCGCGGCGAGTGAAACTACTTTCTGAATCAGGGATAAAGTTTAAACAACTGATACCTGATATTGATGAAAAAACGCTGGAAGGTGAAAAACCAATTGACTATGCAGTGCGTTTAGCTCAAGAGAAGGCTTTAGCTCTTCTTCCCCAACTCTATGAGCAACAGCTTGTTATTGGATGCGATACGATTGTCGTCCTTGAAGGAGCTGTGTTAGGGAAGCCTGAGGATGAAGCTGATGCATTTCGAATACTTTCCACTTTGTCCGGAAAACAACATGAAGTTTGTACAGCTTTAGCAATTGCTAACAATCAGAATGTTATAGTTACAGGACACGAAATCACCCAAGTCTATTTCAATGCAGTATCTGCAGATGAAATACGAAATTATATCAGTTCCGGAGAACCTATGGACAAAGCTGGTGCTTATGGAATTCAGGGAATGGGCGCATTTTTAGTTGACAGAATAGAGGGAAATCTGGATACTGTCATTGGATTTCCACGTACATTGCTAGATGAACTGGCACGACAAATTTTGGAAAGTTGATTGATTTTACATATGAGTGAATTACAAAAACAATTAGGAGCGCTGTTAAAATCAGAAAGGGAGCGGCAGGAGATTCTGATAGGTGATATTGCTGAAAAGCTGAAGATTGCCGAAGCAAATTTAGCAGCTATCGAAAATGGTGATATTTCTTCACTTCCTTCTGAGATCTATTTTTCCCTCTTTTCTAAAACTTACGCAGAGGCTCTCGGTATTGACTATGCAACCGTTATGGATGAGCTCAAAGGGAAAGTTGCTGAAGTCGAGGATCAAAGCAAAAAGACAGTTCACAAGAAAAAAACTGATTCGGCAGAAGTTGATGAAGAGACTGAAAAACCGAAACAGAATAATTTTGTAAAAACAGCAGGAATTGCATTCGGGGGGATTGTTCTGGTTTTTATTCTTTTTTTGTTATTTAACAATCTCTTCCTCAAATCAGATGAATCGATGTCAT
>QQUK01000071.1 GCA_008501655.1 Calditrichota bacterium | reverse complement strand
ACCCTGTGGAGCAGGGTTAAGATAATATTGACCCGATTGATAATCCGGAGCGGCTGCAAGGGATTGGTTTGTATTTGATTTATCTTCAATTCCATAGCGAATCTTATCTTCTTCACCTAATGTTGCAAGTTCAGGAACAGGAGCAAAATAAGCGATTTCAACAATCTCAAGGTCGTTGATAGCATTGATTTTATCTACTTTTTCCTGAGATGACAGGGAAGTGCTTAATCTAAGATTATGATAGAGAGTCAAGTCAGCTACTTGAACACCTGAACGGGCTATTGCTTCAGCTCTCATTTCATTTAAAATCTCTTTTTCGAGATTAAATCTTGGGCTAACCTGTTGTGCTTTGTCAGGGGATGAAATGAGATTATTTAAAATATCCCATTCAGGTCCGGTTTTTAAAAACTTTTGACCGTCAAATTCCGGTTGCCCGATACCTTCTTTTAATTTGATAACGATATCATCTGTATTAAGATTGGAAGGCAGGGTAGTGTAAACAGGTTTTGGAGCAACAGCTCTTTTGAGTTCATAAGTTGCTGAATAAGCAGAGCTTACAAGCAAGACGATGGCAAACATAGCTGTAAATATGCTCGCAGGGGGCGTGATTCTCTTTGGCATAGATTACCTTTACTTTGTTGTATCTTATTGGACTATACGTTACTACCAAAATAAAGGAAAATTGCTATTTGGCAATATCAAAATGAAAAAAGTATTATTTGCGATTAAGGCAGATTCGGGGGAGGCGGACCACCGCCAAACATGAAATTTACGAGATAAACAAGGTCGCCTATTGTTATGAAATTATCAAAATCCGTTTCACATATTATCAAAGGGCAAGGCTCTGAAGTCTCTGAGTTAAACATGAAATCGACAAGACAGATTAAATCAGTGACTTCCCAGAATCCGGAACCATCGAGATCGCAGTTTTTGATTTCAAGAAATACTGAACCGTCAATAACCTGAATAATCGTTGAATCAAGACGACCAATAACAGTAGAGTCAATCAGGATAGCATCATAATCATCGTTTTCCGTTACTTCGATCCAATTAGCGCAACTATCAACTATCCATTCAGTGCAGGCGTAATAAACTGTGTCAACAAGCGTATCCGGTATTGCACCGATTGAATTTCCAAGAGGATCGGAAAAATCAGTCGGATACCAAATCTGTAAGTCACAATAATATGGTAGAGATGTATCAGGTGCATTCGTAGTCGTGAAAGGTATCCGCAACGCCACACCGCCTTGCTGGGGAGGAACAATACCGCTTACGTTTCCGATTATCTGGGGGAGATCGGCGATGCAGCGAAACCAGTATCGACTTTGGTCACCTTCTACATCAATTGCATCAATATATTCAAACTCTTCAAGGAGCGTTCCGGTGACATCATATCCATCTCCGTCAAAATTAAATTTGAAAAGGTCCGGTCGATCAGAGATAAGGACAAATTGAAAGCCGAATATCTCATCTACAAAATTATCCAGGTAGACAGATAAATATCCGTCAGTTACACCGGTTGGAACGGTAGTGTCAGGGAATTGGAGCACTATCTCGATTTGTTCCGAATTTGCAGCGGCTATATTGACTAAAAGTGTGAAGATGAAACAGAGTATCAACAACTTTTTAAACATACCTGTTTAGTCCTTTGAAATTAGGTTTCTAAAAATAAATTATGTTTAGCAGTTGTCTCTATATTTCTCTCAGGTAGTATATGATTTTATATAGTTAAAATATACTAATTCTGACTTTTGTCAAGGATTAAAGGCTTGACAAAATATACTCATGAGTCTATTATGTTAATGTACAAATTTCTAAATATATACATAATTAATACATCTTCATAATATAGATCACATCAGGGAACAGTAAACCCAAGTGGAGGAGAGTGAAAATGACTTTTACTCGTTTAGTTTCAATTGTGGCATTCGTATGTCTTGTAGTTTTCAGTACATCTTTATATGGTCAAAGTATAAGTTTAGAAGGGGTGTCTAATACATATAATCCAAATGCTCTTCTTGCAGATGGTGTATCACAGCATACATTTTTATTGCGTATGACAAATGATGCAACTGCGCAAGACGGTATTGATAATGGATTTAGGGTTTATTCACCGGATGGAGCAACCTGGACGAATCTCACTGGTGATACACTTTCATTTGGATGGGATGTCTTTTTTGATCTTGTCTTTGCTATTCAATATGGTTCAGCTGATGGTTTAGGTGCTGATACCGTCGGGTTTGGCGGTGCAAAGCTCTTTGCACCAGGTTTACCGGCATTGTTTGATAATCCGGTTTATGAAATTACGATCGGACCAATTAGTACATCCGACCATCTAAAAACTGTTGTTTTAGATTCATCATTTTATCAACCGACTGGTGTATGGAAGTGGGCGGGACCAACCATTTTCCCCACATGGGATGGACCGCATTCATTCAAAATTATTGACCCCACCCAATGCACCAGTGGTGATACCGACGGTGATCTGTTCCCGGAAGATTGTGATAATTGTCCGGGAGTAAATAATCCGTTTCAGGAAGATTTAGATGCTGATGGGGTTGGAGACCTCTGTGATAATTGTCCTTCTGAACCTAATGTTGATCAGAATGATGCGGATAGTGATGGAGCCGGTGATGTATGTGATCCTTGTCCCAATGATCCGGATGATGATATCGATAATGATGGATTCTGCGGTGATATTGATAATTGTCCGGCAATTGCAAACCCGGCTCAGTTAGATGCCGACCTTGATGGTCTGGGAGATCTTTGCGATGACTGTCCTTTAGATCCGGATAATGATATTGATACTGACGGTATCTGCGGGGATGTTGATAATTGTCCGACAGTTGCCAATCCCACTCAAACTGACACGGATTTGGATGGTTTAGGTGATCCTTGCGATACATGTCCCTTTGATGCTGATAATGATATAGATTCTGATGGAGTCTGTGGTGATATTGATAATTGTCCTATTACTCCGAACCCTAATCAAAATGATTTGGACTCTGACGGTTTAGGAGATCTGTGTGATGATTGTACAGACAGTGATAATGACGGGTTCGGTAACCCCGGATTTCCGAATAGTACCTGTCAAACGGATAATTGTCCTGATATTGCTAACCCCGGTCAGGAAGATGCTGACCTCGATGGAATAGGTGATTTATGCGATGCTTGCCCGAATGATCCAGATAATGATATTGATGGTGACGGCGTTTGTGGTGATGTCGATAATTGCGTGACAACTGCCAATCCAAATCAAAATAATGCTGATGGAGATTTGTTTGGTGATCTGTGTGATAACTGTCCGGCAGATGCCAACGATAATCAACTGGATGGTGATTCCGATGGTGTTGGTGATATCTGCGACAACTGTCCGGCTGTCTCAAATCCAAATCAGGATGACTTAGATTCTGACGGTATCGGAGATCTCTGTGATGACTGTACAGACACGGATAATGACGGCTTCGGTAACCCCGGATTCCCGGCTAATACCTGTCAGACTGATAACTGTCCGGATATAGCAAATCCGGGACAGGATGATGCTGATTCTGATGGGTTAGGTGATCTTTGTGATGCCTGTCCGAATGATGCTGATAACGATATCGATGGGGATGGTGTCTGTGGTGATATCGATAATTGTGTAACAACAGCCAACCCGAATCAGGATAATGCTGATGGTGACCTGTATGGTGACTTGTGCGATAACTGTCCGACAACTGTAAACGATGATCAATTGGATAGTGATTCAGATGGATTCGGTGACGTCTGTGATAATTGTCCGGTTATATCAAATCCAAATCAGGATGATTTTGATTCTGACGGAATTGGTGATCTCTGTGATGACTGTACAGACAGTGATGATGATGGATTCGGTAACCCCGGATTTCCATTAAATACATGTCAGGATGATAACTGTCCCGATATTTCCAATCCTGCACAACTGGATGCTGATTTAGATGGATTTGGCGATTTGTGTGATATCTGTCCGAATGATGCTGATAACGATATCGACGGTGACGGTGTCTGTGGAGACGTTGATAACTGTCCGGTCGATTTCAATCCGGGGCAGGAAGATGCTGATAATGACGGAATTGGTAACGTTTGTGATGGGTGTTGTGTTGGAATCCGTGGTAATGTTAACGGTGATATCGATGAAGATATCAACATTGCTGATCTCGTATGGATGGTTGAATATTCATTTGCCGGAGGTCCGGAACCACCCTGTTTAACTGAGTTTGACTTAAATGCGGATGAACTTTATAATATTGCGGATATAGTATATATGGTAAACTATTTCTTCTTTGGAGCAGCTGAACCGTTACCATGTTTTTAAAATAGTATATTTTGATATAAAAAAACCCGCATGATTATGCGGGTTTTTTTATATATGTAATCTGAACTATTCAGGTTTGGCAAATGCATCAGCTGCAACTTCACCGTTTACAACGATTGCATCGGTTTTCGTTTCACCGAATTTGTTCCCATTTAAGTTCTGTACAGAATTAACTGAAAATTTAACGCCGGAAAATTCAGCAGTCTCCATGATTACTTCCTGAATATTCCCTTCACCTATCGGTGTTTGTCCCCAGTATTCTTTACAGACTATAGCACCGTCATCTGCGATACCAAGTTTACAGATGGCTTCGTCAGCATTGTCAAGAATCTTGACATAAGATACATCAGTGCCGTTTACTGTACCGGTACCAGCAAAAACAGCTTTCATCTGATCGCTGTCGGCATTCTGCAGAATTAGAATAGTTTTACGTTTATCCTGTTTTTGTTCGTCAAGAAGTTCATCTTCAGTCATCTGTTGTATGCCGGCCATACCAGTTTTCCAACCGGTCACTCCGTCACGAACAGAGTACATTTTCTGCCCCATCATAGTCATGACATCTTTTGACTTATTAGGTGCTGACCAGAGCGACTCAAACTGAAGGGGAATCTCACCCTGTGGTGTTGAAAGAATAAAAGTCCCTTTTTGAGAAATCGTATTTACTTTATTTATATTATCCATACCACCGGCATAAGCAACCGCACTGGAAAGAAGAGCTTTACCTTTAGTTAAAGTTTCTTCAGAGACAGCAAGTTCTTCTTCAGTTTCGCCGGATGGGA
>QQUK01000362.1 GCA_008501655.1 Calditrichota bacterium | reverse complement strand
TGGTACTCTACAGATATGTGTTTCGGAAGATGAAAATTTGTACTTTACAAAGATTTCAGATAGTACAGATATAAATGCAATAATAAAAAAGCATAATATCGATTTGAATAATTGATAGATTGGATACCGTACTGCTTGATATCGATACCCCATATAAGTTTACGGGTAAAAAGCAGCGGGTGCCCCATCGCTTACGGTGGGATTAGAGGATTTACTCCGTTTTTTCGGGTACAGTTTGTCGGAGGTAGTAAGCTCTTCTTTAGTTTGACATTATATTATTACTTCATTTATTTTAGCAACATGGGGATTATGAAATGTTAAAATATTATCAAAAAAATACAAGGGAACAGAAACCCACCCCAAGGGGTGGGCTACCCGTTTTGCTTACTACCATAGTGAGGAGATAATTGATGTTTTTGAGGAAATGTAAATTTATAATTGTAGTTACAATGTTGTTCTTCATCTCTTGTAATAATGAAAAATTGATAGAATCAAAAGATTTAGTTAAGATCTATTTTAACGATTCTCTAAACGCGATGGTTAATTCGATAGATTATGAGAAAGAGTTTTCACATGGGACATATAAATTTGTAAGGTGTGAAGATACGCTCCACAACTTTAGTTTTGTTAACGTTTTCATTGAAACTACATATAGAGAGGACAGCATTGCCTTTGTTTATTGGGGTTGGTCCATGGAAGATTAGGCTCTGATAGTAGTTATCTTCTATCTCTTAAAGATAGTAGTTTCTTTGATGATTTTCCGTTAGATTCTCTTTTAAATGACTCTAGCTATTGGGAAAAATGTCTCATCGATTTGTTTGATGAGCCAGGTAATTTAATCATAAAAAAAGATTAAATTGAAAAAATAAATCAGATAATCAGAGGTTTACAAGAATTCTGTTTATGGAGTTGTGTGTAGAGTGTTTGTATATGGTGGGTTTCTATTCCACCTCATATTTTTTCAAATTAAAAAATATCACAATAAAATCGCCCCGGTTTCTGATGCCATATCGAATTTAACTACTTACAACCAGACGGAACCCTTTACCATGAATCCCGAGGATTTCGACCGACGGGTCATCTTTGAGATATTTACGCAGTTTTGAGATGAAAACATCCATAGAACGACCGGCAAAATAGGAATCATCCTGCCAGATTTCTTTTAAAGCAAGCTCCCGTGTAACAGTCTGATTTTGATGCCGGCAGAGGAGTCGTAACAGGTCAGCTTCACGGGCAGTCAGTTTCTGTTCATTTTTCTTATTTCTCAGCAGTTGTCGTTTGTAATCAAAGATATATTTTCCGATATCAAATACTGACGTCTCTTTTGATTGCAAAGTACCGCTTCGTTTTAAGATTGCTTCAATTCGTAAAAGCAGTTCCTCAATTGAAAACGGTTTGGTGATATAATCATCACAGCCGATCTGGAAGCCTTTGATTTTATCCTCTTTAAATGATTTAGCCGTTAAAAAGATAATAGGTGTTTTCTCATCATCTTTGCGAACCTGCTCGACAAAAGTGAATCCATCCATTTTAGGCATCATAATATCGACTAAGCATAGCTCAAAAGAATTCGATTTTTTTTGTTCAAGTCCCTCAACACCATTGCGGCAGAGAGTAACATCATAATTATTCATCGTAAGATGTTCCTCGAGAATCATTCCGAGGTTTGTGTCATCTTCAAGCAGGAGGATTTTAATTTTTTCACTCATTCTGAATCCTTGAGTAAGGGAAAGGTAAGTTTAATCTCGGTACCTTTTCCAAGGGCACTTGCTATCTCAACGCTTCCATGATGAGCTTCAGTCATCATTTTAACATAGGCAAGTCCGAGACCGAATCCTTTGACATCATGAACATCACCGGAAGCGACCCGGTAATATTTGGTGAATACTTTTTTTAAGTCGTCGGGATGAATCCCTATCCCGTTATCAGAGATATTAACAAGCAGTTTCCCATTTTCGACTTCGGTTGATACAACAATCTGAACGTTATTATTGGTATATTTGATTGCATTATCAATCAGATTATAAAAAATGTTTGTCAGGTGAACAATATCTCCGGAAATCTGAGCATTTGCTGTGTTCAGCCTCGTTTGAATACTCCCGTTTTTTTCAGATAACCTAAGGTCGAACGATTTTATAGCATTGACCAAAAGTTCATCAATATCAATATTTTCAAATTTAATTATATAGTCACCCTCTTCAAGGGTTGCTATCTGCAGAATTTTATCGACATGGGATTTCATCCGCCTGTTTTCGGTTAGAATCATTTCATTAAACCGGTTCAGTTTCTCTTTATCAGAAAGAACATCTTCACGGTTGATACCTTCAGCGGCAAGCTGAATTGTCGCGATTGGTGTCTTTAACTCGTGGGTCATATTATTAATAAAGTCATTCAGCTTTTGGGCTGTTTTCCGCTGTGATACAATCGTTTTGATGGTATAGGCAAAACACCCGACAATTATCAGAAGGAAAAATGCTGTTGGTATCACTAATGAGCCAAGTTTTGAATATATATAAAATTGTTTATTGGGGAAACTAACAACCAGATGGTTTGATTGCGGATTGATATCAAACGGGAAAAGGAGAACTTTGTAATCAGATGATATCAAGTCTGCATCAACAAGTGACGTCGATGAGAAAAGAAGACTGTCTCTCATTGATGAAGTAATACCAAAACTATAATCTATATTTATCTTAGAATCAGACAGAGCTTTGTGTAATAATGAATCGATTGCCGATGTATCAATTCTTTCGATAACCGGAACCATCTCCCGAATATCCAATTCACTCAAAGCTGCCTGTATCAGCATAACCCGGGATGAGTCTTTTGTCATAACTTTATTGGTAAAAGTGATGGAATCTCTACCTTGTTTAAAAACACTTAAATCTTTTGTGAACGGCGAAACTATTTTTTCATCAATAACCGTATCGTTGTTGACTATCTTCATACGGGATTCCATGTTCACAGAATCAATAATCGTGTTTTTATCACTATCGAGTATTTTCAGATATTTGTAGCTGGTTGAATGTTCCCGATACCCGCTATCGGCATTGTCAGTTGAAAAATAATAAAATATCGAGTCGTGAGTTGAATCATCGTGGAACTCACCGGAGTTCCAGAAAAGACCGTCAAAATTGATTTCAAACAGAGCATTTTTGACTTCATCTTTATTGATTTCCTGCACAGCCTTATTCATAGCCAGGATTGCAGATGTCCGGAAAGTCTCTTCTTCAGTTCTTAGAGCTGTCTTCAAAAGTATCGTTTGCAGTATCACCAGACCGCTTAAAGCAACTATGGTCAGGAGCACTATTATAAGTACTTTGTTATTAGATAATTTCATAACTTAATATACGTATCAAATCCGATTCGCCAATAACCTTAACATTTCTTAACATTTCCTAACAGAGATTAACTTAACCAAATATCAACTATAGCGTAAATTAGGGCAAACAAAAAACTAATCAAATTATTCTAAGGAGATTCAGATGTTGAAAAGAACACTCTTAATCCTGGCAGTGCTTACATTCGGACTGCTCATAGCCAATTCATCTTTTGCTCAGGGACATAGAAAAACAATGACTTTTGAAGGCGAAGCCGGGAAAATTACGATTATCCAGGGAATCGGGGCTATCTTAAAAGAAGTTGACGGTGAGTTAATTGTGGAAATGATGCTGCCAAAAGAAAATCTCCCAAAAGATTTACGTAATGTTGATTTAAAAAAAGATGATATTGTATTTATGTGTAATGGAAAAAAGGTTAAAACAGTTGATGAATTTAATGCTATAGTTGAAGCTTTGGAAAACGGAGATGAGATAAAACTTGGCGTAAAAAGGGGAAAAGACCGCTTAATCACTGCTCTGCCAAAATCTGAAGGTGAAGGTCAGATGATGATGATGACCACCACCGTTGATGACGGTGGCGGTGAAGAATCATCTGTCAATTTAGGCGGTAAGATGATGAAAGATGTTACCTTTTTAAGCTGTGGTATTGTTCTTCAGGATAAAGATGGGCAGGTAGAAGTTATTGCACTGACACCTCAATTTAAAACTGAAGATGACGGTCAGAAACCTGATGGCGGAGATATTCTTATTGCTGTAAATGATACAAAAGCTGAAACAGCTCAAGCCCTTCGTGCAATTTATAATAAAGCAGCTGATAATGATAAAGTGAAACTTACCTTTTCAAAAGACGGCACTGAATATTCCACCTTTGTCATAAAGAAAAAAGATGACGGTGAAGTAATGATAAAGAAAAATTAATATGAAACTATCCCGTGTAATTACATATTCAATTTTTCTGATTCTGTTATCAACTACATATCTGTCAGCGCAGTCAGATACATACTTTAACCAGCGTGATGATAAGTACACTTTGCTTGGATTAAAACGTGCCAAACAGGATTACGAAACAGCAAAAACAGAGTTTAAACGGCAGCAAACCTTATATGATAAAAAACTTATCAATGAATACGAGTTTGAAACAGCTAAAAACAGGTTTATCGATGCTGAAGTAAATTTTCAGCAATCACTTCTTGCTGTTTTATTTGAAGAACAGTATGTAACAATTGATAAAGCGGTGAAATATCAGGCTGAAGATGGTTCCAAACATGCCCGGGTGACACTCGCCAATACTTCGGGTGGGACTGCTGAATTTCAAAAACTTCTGAATATTGATGATAAGTTGTTTCGAACACTGCAACCGGATGTCATCCCGAATGTTTATGTTTCGATTCTCAATCAGGATCAGGCAATCATTTCCCAACCATATGAAGCCAAGATAAACGAACTCACTTCCGGGAATCCGGTAACAATTGATTTCAGATTGCTGCAGGATTTGGATGAAGTTATTATTTCAATGATATACGGCAACGGCACTCAGCGGGCATTGAAAATTTTTCTTCAGAAAGATGAGTCACAGGATAGAGTCATCGTTCAGTCCGAGCAATTTTCACAGGAAGTCGACCTTGGAAGTTCTACATCATTTGATTTGACACTGGAACTATTTTCGGGGACATCTAACATGTTTTCGCTCGAAGTCGTTAATCTTCCAGAGCAGATCAGCAGATATTTTAAAAGTCAGGGCGGGGATGTCCGGCTCACTCAGGTTAAATTTACTGAGTCTTCTCAAACGAAAAATGCTGCTTTACAGATTACACTTCCGGACA
>QQUK01000215.1 GCA_008501655.1 Calditrichota bacterium | reverse complement strand
AGTCAGCCCGGGCAAGGCCGGAACAGCCTATTATATTATATATCTTTACAGCCGCTTCCTGAATTGCTTCTGTCAATTCTTCAGAAATATCAGCCGGTACAAAATATTCCGATGAGCCTTTTGTATATTTTGCCTCGTAATCATACAGTCCGGAATTTGGGACAATTTCTACAAGGGGCAGTTTTTTCCCCTGCAGAACCGCTGCTGTGATTTCACGACCGGCAATAAATTCCTCGATAATAACATGAGTAGATTCCGACGCAGCTTTTTCAATTGCACGGACAAGTTCCGATTCTGAGTCTACCTTGCTTAACCCAAGAGTCGATCCGCCATCGTTTGGTTTCACGATAAACGGAAATTTGAATTTTTTTAAAATCGGAGCAAGTAATTCATCAGTGATATCTTTATTGGAAATATGATATACTTCAAATTTTGGTGTTTTAATTTTTTCCGAAACACAAAGCCTTTTTGATGTTGCTTTATCCATAGCAATTGCCGATGCCGCCATATCCGAACCGGTATGTTTTTTCCCGGCGATTTCCAAGAGGCACTGCAGTTTCCCGTTTTCTCCCGAGCCACCATGAAGTGTAATGAACACAATCTCAATATCCTGAAAAGCGGGCGATCCGAGGGTTTTTGCAAGTGACCAACCTGATGATTTTGTCGGTGCAGCTGCCCGACCTGAATCATCTTTTTTGAATTCAATGAAAGAACCATCAGATCCTAAGAGTGATTTACCTGATGATGGATCCAATGCATATGCAATATGTCCAAGCCGCTTCAAAGCATCAAAAACGGCTTTACCGGAGCTCAATGATACTGTACGCTCATTGGAGTCGCCACCGGCTAATACCAAAACTTTCATTTTTATCCCTTCTTTGAACGAAACTTGTTCAGTATAAACAATAGCATGAAGATAATCAAGACCAGGAAAACAATCCAATTATAAGTACGGATATATTTAGAAAGTGTATCAAAATTATCAACTAAAGCAATTGCGACATAATAAATCAGACCACAAAAGATCAGGTAGGAAATAGTCGAGTAGACAATCATGAGAATCTGACTATACCGGCTGATTCCGGCTACAAGAGCCAGAGCTGAACGGAATCCGACAACAAACCGGGAAAATATTAAAATAAATGCACCATATTTGCTGAAATATATCCGGCTTTTTTCGATATCTTCGGAGGAAAAAATCTTATAATTTTTTCGTTTGAAAAAATTATATCCTTTGTTTTTCCCGAAAAGATAAATAAGCAGCACCGAATTGACCCCGCCTGCAATTATACAGAGTAAAGAATAAACCAAATCAAGACGATCAAGTCCGACTAAAACGCCGGCTGCTAAAATAAATGTATCCCCGGGAAACGGAGGAAATATATTTTCTATAAAACAAGCTGCGAAAAGAACTATGTATACCCATATAGTTCCATACTGAAAAATGACATCAAGCCATTCATTGATTTGCGGGAGAGAATCAACCATGTGCTTTAATCAGACAGACTGCCGAAACAGCAATTCCTTCTTTTCTTCCGGTAAATCCAAGTTTCTCAGTTGTCGTCGCTTTAATTCCGATTGAGTTTACATCAAGCTGCAATACTTTTGATATCATCATTTTCATCTCAGGAATATATATCCCCATCTTTGGTTCCTCAGCCATAATGACGGTATCTATGTTTATAATCTTTGAAAATCCTTCATTGGAAAGCAGATAATGGACTTCTTTGAGAAGCTCAAGGGAGTTCGCATTTTTATATGTATCATCTGATGGCGGGAAGAATGTACCGATATCACCAAGACCAGCCGCCCCTAAAAGAGCGTCCATAATTGCATGAATTAAAACGTCAGCATCAGAGTGACCTTCAAGTCCAAGGGGATAATCAATCTTTATACCGCCGATTATCAAATCTCTATTCGGAGCAAATTTATGTACATCAAACCCGTGACCAATTCTCAGATTATCCATTGAGTTCCTCACTGAGTAACAGTTCTGCGATTTTAAAATCCTCTTTCGTAGTAACTTTCATATTATTTGAATCAGATGCAAGGATTTTAACTTTAAATCCTTTTTGTTCCAGAAGTGAGGCATCGTCGGTGATTGAAGATTCATCCCCCTCGAACTCTTCATGAGCTGAGCGAATTAAATCATAGGCAAAGACCTGTGGGGTCTGTGCCTGAAATAGAATGTTCCGGTCGAGGGTAGCCATAATATAATCATCCCGAATCCGCTTAATTGTATCTACAGATTTTTGAGCAAAGATTACTGCTTTTTCTTTCTGAGCAATTTCGATGATTTTATCAATTTCTGAAGGTTTGATAAGCGGTCTTGCTGCATCATGTATCGCTACAAAATCAGTAGAGAGTGGCAGCGAATTCAGGCCGTTTAAGACAGATTGCCGTCTGGTCTCACCACCGATAACAATTTTGAGAACTTTGTCAAAATGATACGGGTCTATTATTTTCTCAGATGTATAGAGCAAATACTCTTCAGCAACAACTATCACAATCAGGTCGATTGAATTGGCATTCTGGAATTTATTTATAGTCTGAGAAAGAAGCGGTTTCCCGCAAAGCGGAAGAAACTGTTTAGGGACATCACCACCGAATCGGGATGCTGACCCGCCGGCGACTATAATTGCTGCTGTTTTCATGCTCGGAATATAGGGTGAATTGTTATATTTGGCAATGTTTTACAATATCAACATTGCATCGCCATAAGAGTAAAAACAGAATTTGTTTTCAATCGCTTTCTGGTATGCTTCAATTATCTGCTCCCGTCCGGCAAATGCGGAGACAAGTATCAACAGTGATGATTTTGGCAGATGGAAATTGGTTATCAGATGATCGACAACTTTGAATTTATACCCCGGCTGGATATACAAATCGACAAATTTTTCAAACGGCATTATATACCCATTTTTGTCTACCTCAGCCGATTCTAACGTACGCGTTGATGTCGTCCCGACTGCTATTATTTTATTACCACGTTTTTTAGCCTCATTAATTAAATCTGCGGTTTTCTGATTCAAAACTGCATACTCCGGATCAACTGAATGATTTCTGATATCATCGACCGATACCGGTTTAAAAGTCCCCGGTCCGACATGAAGGGTCAGTTCAGCGATATTCACATTTTTTGCCATAAGCTGTTCGAGTATCGAATCAGTAAAATGAAATCCGGCGGTCGGGGCTGCGACCGCTCCTGTTTTATCAGCTTTGGCAAAAATTGTCTGATAGCGGGAGACATCTTCAGGTGCATCGGATCGTTTGATATATTGCGGGAGAGGGACATGGCCGTACCGTTCGATTATCTTTTCTTCAGACAACTTCGAATGAAACTGAATCTCCCATTTCCCTTCACCTTTGTTTTTTAATAACTGCAATGAGAGTTTATCGGTATGACAAGATTTATGAAAGAAAATCTCTTCTCCCTCGTTCAGCCTTCTCGATGGCTGGACTAATGCCTCCCAGAATAGTGTATCGTTTTTGCGACGGACGAGAAAGACTTCGACTTCTCCGCCGGTCGCCCTGTTTCCAAGAAGGCGGGCTTTGAAAACTTTGGTATTATTGACCACCAGACAATCGCCGGGATTGATATAATCAATGATATGTTGGAATGAGGAAATTTCTGTACTACCTGATTTTCTATCTAAGATTAAAAGGCGTGATTCATCCCGATTGTGAGCCGGAGTCTGAGCAATCAGTTCTTCGGGGAGATTATAGTCAAACAGATTGATATCCATAGATTGGATATAGTGACTTTTGGGCAGATACGCAACTAATTCTCAGACTCGTTCATTTGAAGATGAAGGTCCAACTTTTGCTTTTTGAGTCTGAAGCTCCAACTTGTGCTTTTTGAGTCTTCAGACTCAAAAGCTATGTTTCTGAATCTGAAGATTCAGAAATCACAAATTAAACTGTGTGGATATAATTATAAACTACAACCCGTACTTAAAGAGAACTATTGAATCAATCAAAATCTGAGCAAGTGCTTTCTGTTCAGGGGTCAGGTCTTTAGGGAATTTTTCATTATTCAGATGAGTCTCTAAGGCATGCAAAGCGCACTGTGTATCATCGACTGTGATAGTATAGCCGGTTTCGCTTTTCAGTTTGTCACGGAATTTTAAGGTCTCCCGCACCAATGTCCGGACAACTTCACCCTGAGGGGTGTTGCTTTTGAGTGATTGATTTTTGAATATCTGGGCTCCTAATGAGTCCATCAATAATTTTAAATCATCTTCTGACATAAAAAACTCCGACCTTTTCTGTTTCTTATATTATCGGAAAATTTAAATGAATTGTAAGCAAATATTAAAATTTATAAGTACACCGTAACATTTTGTTTATCTGTCAGTTACCGGCTTTTCCTGAAGTGTCACCCAAAAGACGATGTTTCTGTTAAAACAGTTTTTGCTGATTTGAGTTGTCTGAAAGTTTCAGACCAAGATGTTTGACAGCCTCGTTTGAGACCATTCTTCCCCGTTTGGTACGCTGAATAAAGCCGATTTTCAACAGGTATGGTTCAACCATATCAACCAATGTATCGATTTCTTCATTGAGGGTTGCAGCCAATGCTTCGATTCCGACCGGACCGCCTTTATAATATTCGATAATGATTTTCAAAAGTTTCCGGTCAAGATTATCGAGACCAAGCGAATCGATACCTTCAGCATCGAGAGCTTTGGTAGCGATTTCCGATTCGATTTTACCGTCCGATTTCACATCGGCAAAATCGCGTACCCGTCTCAGTAACCGGTTTGCTATTCTCGGTGTCCCACGGGCACGAAGTGAGATAAGTTCAGCGGCTTCGGCGGTGATTTCTGATTCCAGAAGTTTTGCTGACCGGATGATTATCTCTTTTAATTCCGAAGCCGGATAGAAATCAAGATGGTAGTATAATCCAAAGCGATCACGGAGCGGTGCTGAAAGCATCCCAGCTCTGGTTGTTGCTCCTACGAGGGTGAATCGTTTCAAGGGGACATTGATGACTTTGGCGAAGGCACCTTTATCCACGACGAAGTCGACTTTGTAATCTTCCATCGCCGGGTACATGAACTCTTCTATTGTTGCCGACAGTCTGTGGATTTCATCGATAAAGAGGATATCGCCGTCGTTCAAATTAGTCAGGATGCCCATCAGGTCTCCGGTACGCTGGCGTGCCGGTCCGGCGGTAGCG
>QQUK01000014.1 GCA_008501655.1 Calditrichota bacterium | reverse complement strand
ATCTGACCGAATCAGTGGTCACAGAACCTACCCTAAAAGGGGTTATGAAAAAATTGCAGAACTATAAACTCGAAATAGAAAAACACAAAAATAAATCAAAAAGGAAATAATATTTTGTCTGTACTCAACGATATAGAAAAGATTCGGGAAGTCGATCCCGACAATATGTACAACTGTATATTTGATCTCCCGGAGCAGATGGAGAAAGCACTTAAAATCGCCAAAGATTGGAAAATCAATCCGGATGATTTCATCGACATCAAAAATATTGTAGTCATCGGCATGGGCGGCTCCGCTATCGGCGGGGATTTAGTCCGTACCTACCTCCAGTCACGAATCCAGATTCCGTTTCAGGTCGTCCGTAATTACTCGCTCCCTGAATACATCGATGATGAATCTCTTGTCATCGCATCATCATATTCCGGCAACACTGAAGAGACTCTTTCAGCTCTTGATGACGCCATCGCCCGCAAAGCGATGATAACCGCTATCT
The DNA here is from genome assembly GCA_008501655.1 of Calditrichota bacterium. Taxonomy (GTDB): domain Bacteria; phylum Zixibacteria; class MSB-5A5; order GN15; family FEB-12; genus QQUK01. Next base: position 20,844 of record QQUK01000014.1, on the reverse strand, counting down.
CCACCGGCGGTCTGATGGAAGATATCTGCAAATTCAATGAAATCCCGATGGCAAAACTCCCCGAAGGAATGCAGCCGCGCGCCGCAATCGGGTATTCGTTCGTTCCGCTTTTTATCTTTTTGGAAAAAGTCGGGATCATCAAAGATGCCGAAAAAGAACTGATGGGTGTTATCAATCTGCTCAAAGAGACCCGTTCAGCGTTTATTGAAGATGTTGAGACCGATAAAAACAACGCCAAATTTTACGCCGGCAAACTGCATGGCAAAATGCCGATTATCTATTCCGGTCCGACGTTGACTGATATCGTTGCCGTAAGGTGGAAAGGTCAGATCTGCGAAAATGCAAAAAACATGGCGTTCGCAAATCATTACGCCGAGTTTAATCATAACGAACTGGTCGGATACGCAGATGCGATAAAAAAACACAGCAAAAGTCTGATCGTAGTCCAGCTTCGCTCAACCGATGAACATAAACAGATTACCCAGCGGATGGACATCGTCCATAAAATTATCTTAGAATTCGGTATTGAAGTAATCGAAATCAATTCTATCGGTACAACCGAACTCGAGCGGATGTTCTACCTGATTCAGCTTGGTGATTTTATTTCCTACTACCTTGCTGTTTTGAATAAGGAAGACCCTTCACCGGTTAAAGTCATCACTCGCTTAAAAGACCAGTTAGCCGCAAACAAAAAGAAATAGAAATATCCGGTAGGTCGGACATTCCTGTCCGACAACTATAATCGTCACACTGAGCCTGTCGAAGTGTGTTCCATGAATCTTCCGTAGGCGCGGTCACGTGACCGCGCTTTCTGTTATAAACATTATGTAGGGCAGGTCTCCCCGAGACCTGCCTTTTATTGTAGGGGCGGTTCGCGAACCGCCCCTACGGTTATATAATAATTTTCTGAGCTGTCAGGAACCCTTTCCTGACAGCTTTTAAATATCTGTAGGAGCAGTCGAATTGGTCGGAGGTCTTGACTTCTGGCAAGTGAACAGAAACCCACCCCAAGGGGTGGGCTACCCAGTTATTATCGTCACACTGAGCCTGTCGAAGTGTGTTCTAGTAACATTCTGTAGTGAATGTAGGTCAGGAGGCGTGCCTCCTGACAACGTGAATCTTAAACTCCCCTCCCCGGGCTTGACCCGGGGTCTAATATTATTCTACATATGATAATCTCCTTTTGAGATACCCGCCTTCGCGGGTTAGGGGAGTTTTGTTATCTGGAAAGTTATCAAAAGGATTGTAGGTCGGGTTCCCGGAGTGAGCAATAGCGAGTAAAGAACCCGACAATCAGAAAAGTTTTACATTGATTATTTAATTTCTTATAAATATTATTGAATAACTGAAATTGAGAGGGATCGACTTGGCATTATCATTCAACTGTACACATTGTAACAAAACCATTACAGTTAACTTTTTAAAAAAGGGTGAACAAGCTAAATGCTCTCATTGTCATTCAGATATTATAGTACCTGAAGATGCTCATTACATTAAACAATCCATTGTCCCTCTCCATGATGATAAAATAACAAAGCCGACAGCCGAATCACAAGGTGACTTAGATATAGTTTTTTTAAGTAAGCTGAAAGGTACTCCAAGACTCCTGAGAAATATCGTAATTATCGGATTCCTTCAACTTGTAACAATACTAATTATATATGGTAACAGTAGTACAAGTATCGAAGTATACGGGACTTATGTGATGAATGCAGGCAATAAAATTATTCGTGTAACACCTCCAACCGGGATGGTATACAGTGACGATAGTAAGATGTTATTGTTCTATTTAACCGGTGATTCTTTGCATAAAAATAAACCAACGATGTTAGCAGAGATCTTTAAGATGGGGGAATTTAACGGTTTGGATGATTTTTCAGAATATTTCACTCAACAATTTGGAGATTCATTGCTGTTTAATAGAGTTCAGGGCAATAACCTTAATATCATAAAGATTTCATCAATATCGGAAAAGGATACTTCATATGTATATTACCGCTACATTAAGGCTTATCCTTATTTCATAAGATTAAGTTCTGACTTAAAAGAAAATTCTAAACCTTCAAATGAGCTTTTGGAAATTTTCAAAGCTGTTGAAGTTACAAACAAATGAGTGAGTTATTTAAAATATGCCGGGACTTTGTTAAGTCTCCCACAGAATCGCTTGAAAGATATATTCGTGTCTGGCCTGTAGAATTAGGAATTTTAGTATACGGTTTCTTTCTTATAAGTTCAGGATTATCAGACAATAAAGTAATATCTTTACAAATGGATATACTCTCAACTTTTGTAGGTAATACCGATATCACATTCCTTATTTTTTACAAATTAATGACTTCTAGTATGGCCATCATAATAGTTTGGTATCTGATGCCGGTAATTGTAAAAAAACTTTCCCCATTACCAGAAACTGAATTCGATGCAGAATTATATCGAAAATTAATATTATTGGCACCAGCTGGATATGTTATTTTTGTGATATGTCTGCAATTACCTTTTAATATTATAATTTCTATACTGGCTCAAAACGGATCGATGGATGTATCAAAAGCTTTAGTTGCTACAATAGTAATATTTGTTAAATCTATTTTAGGGCTATGGGGAATTGCAGCCAGCATAATGATAATTGTAATGAATTGGAAAGGACTTGTAAAATTCTTTTCTTTAAATGATTGGCAAATTGTGCTGGTACTCTTTGTAATACCTTTTATTTTTTACTTACCACTTTTAATTGTCATGTATCCTCAGTTAGTTGAATTTATATCCAATTCTATTTCTTAATATATACAATCGTCACACTGAGCCTGTCGAAGTGTGTTCAATGAATCTTCCGTAGGCGCGGTCACGTGACCGCGCTTTCTGTTATAAACATTATGTAGGCAGATCTCCCCGAGACCTGTCTTTTATTGTAGAGGCGGTTCGCGAACCGCCCCTACGGTTATATAATAATTTTCTGCGCTGTCAGGAACCCCTCCCTGACAGTTTTTAAATATCTGTAGGGGCAGTCGAATTGGTCGGAAGTCTTGACTTCCGGCAACTGAACAGAAACCCACTCCAAGGGGTGGGCTACCCAGTTATTATCGTCACACTGAGCTTGTCGAAGTGTGTTCCAATTATCAAAAAAGTCACCCTGAGCGGAGTCGAAGGGGACTTTTTTGTCCGGCGGGATGCCAGACAACACCTTAAAACCTCCCTGAGTAATTAAGTTGCCCTTTTAAAAAAAACAGCATATATTGCCGCAGCATAAGGATATAGGATAGAGTAAGACCAAATAGACGAAGGAATGTAGTGCCGGGAATAAATCAAAAAAAACGTGCATACTATGAAGAGTATTCCCTCTTTTTAGGCAAAATCTGTCTCAAAATGGGCTTGAAACCGAATTATATCACTATCTTTTCGTTTTTCTGTGCAATTGTCTCGGGACTCTTTTTCTGGAGAGGGGAGATGATTTGGGGCGTTGTCTGGATGATTATAACCTCGTTCACTGATATGCTTGACGGCTCCACCGCCCGCGCCGGAAACCTTGGAACGGTCTTTGGCGGTATCTTTGACCATGTCGCCGACCGTTACGGTGAATTTTTCATTTTAGCCGGCATAACTTTATCCGGTGCCGCTCATCCCGGCTGGGGATTGTTTGCGCTGTTCGGAATGCTTATCGCTTCCTACACCCGCGCGGCTGCAGAATCTATTGGTAAAATGGAAAACTGTGCCGTTGGTATTATGGGTCGTACCGAAAAATTCCTGCTCATCATCGGCGGGTCAATCGTTGAACATTGGCTGCCTACCGGTACATGGCCAAAAGGCGGCTGGCTCGAATTTGCCTTAATCATTGTAGGAGCGACTTCGGTTTTTACTGCCTTCCAGCGACTTTTGTACGCCAAAAAAGTCCTTGGAAAGAAAAAAGAAGTCTAATCTTGTCATAATTCCATATACTATTCTCTATCAACATTTCCCACTTGTTTACTAAGATAATTAAATTACAGCAATACTCTTTTTCTGCATTTGATAAATCAACCTATATTGTGAAAAAAATAACAAAATATGCTGGACATCCGATAAATAATATATAATATAAATAGCTTGAAATTAATGTTATACATTAAAGGGTTTTATAATGACCACTTCACCATATCTTCAAAGAGCTCATAAACCTTTGAAAAATCAACTCAAAGGAAAAGAGCTTTTGGATTCATCGAGCTTAAACAAAGGCTCAGCATTTACAAAAGAGGAACGGGAAAGTTTAAACCTCGAAGGTCTCCTTCCGCCACAGGTTCGCACGATTGAGTATCAGCTTCAGATGGAATACGAACATATGCATCAGAAAAAAGATGACCTCGAGAAGCTTATCGGACTTCTTGCACTGCAGGATAGAAATGAAACTTTATTCTATCGTTTGGTTATCGAACACCTCGAAGAAACAATGCCGCTCATCTACACTCCGACCGTCGGTAAACTGTGTGAAAAATATTCTCATCTTTTTCGCCGTCCCCGTGGTATTTGGATTACCCCCGATGATATCGACAACATCCCCAAAATTCTCAGTAACGCCAGTGAAGAAGAGATTCGTTTGATCGTTGTGACCGATAACGAACGAATTCTAGGTCTCGGTGACCTTGGTGCTGGAGGTATCGGAATCCCTTGCGGAAAGATTTCTTTATACTGTGCTGGTTCCGGAATCCCGCCGTGGGCAACACTCCCAATCTCTCTTGATGTCGGAACCAATAACCTCGATCTACTCGACGATCCGTTCTATCTCGGATACAAACAGCGAAGACTCAAAGGAAAAGAGTATCAGGAATTCATTGAAGCGTTCATCGAAGCGGTCAAAGAAGTTTATCCGCGGGCACTCCTGCAGTGGGAAGATTTCAAAAAAGAAAATGCTATGAATCTTTTGACCCGCTATCATAGACGTATCCCTTGTTTCAATGATGATATCCAGGGTACTGCTTCTGTAGCTGTAGCCGGTGTTTTTTCAGCACTTCGGAAAAATAATACATCTATCAAAGACCAGCGTATTGTTTTTGCCGGTGCCGGTGCTGCAGGTGTCGGTATTGGTGATATGATTAAAATGGCCATGAAAGATGAAAACATCGATCCCGAACTGCTGGATCTTTCCGTTGTCTATGTTGACAGTAACGGCCTCATCGGTCATGGTGCCCAACGACGGGAAGCATACAAACAGAAAGTCGCCCTTTCAGATACTGCTATGCAGCATTACGGATTTGAAGAAAACCGGATTTATTCGTTGTTCGAAGTTGTCGAAAAAGTTCAACCGACAATTTTAATCGGTACTTCGACCATACCGGGACTTTTCACCGAAAAAATTATCAGAGAGATGGCTGCGTATACCGAAAATCCAATCATCATGCCATTGAGTAATCCTTCTTCAAAAGCAGAATGTACCCCGGCTGAAGCACTTCGCTGGACCGAAGGTAAAGCAACCGTGGCAACTGGCTCACCGTTTTCACCGGTCAGCTATGACGGCAAAGTTCATCATATCGGGCAGGGAAACAATGTCTTCATCTTCCCGGGAGTCGGCATGGGCTGTATCTTAAGTGAAGCGATGGAAGTTCCCAATGAGTTCTTTTTAACCGCAGCGTACACGCTTGCCGGACTTGTTTCAGATGAACAGCTTGCCAAAGGTTCCATCTATCCGCAGATAGATGATCTTCGAAAAGTAAGTAAAGAAATTACGATTGCGATAATGAAAAAAGCTCGTGATATGGGACTGGGCAGACTTTTAGATGATGAAGAGATTGAAGAACTGGTAACGAAATCAATCTGGTATCCATCATATCAGAAATATGTATAAACTGATGTAAAGTACTGATGGATTTTGATAGCTTAAAAAAACTCTCTTTTGATGATGTGCCAACAAAGTATATCGTCAGCGCTTTCGGGGTGAAATATATTCATATCTCACCCCGCGAAGGCGGAGATTTATATATCACATCATTTGGCTGGCCCCTCGTAGAACAACTCCATCCGAATAACTGGTATCATGATAAATGGTACTATCAAAACGGACAAAAACTTTTAGGTGCCACAAGTCAGGTCTACCGGGTAAACTCAAAACCGATTAATGGTATCTCAGCCGACCTTGTGGTTAAATTTTCCCGGGTTGCTCAGGAAGTCCCCTTGATTATCAATACAACCTTTCCCGATGATATATCACCTGAAGATCTCGCCGCCGCACGGTTTAATAGTCCGATGGAAGAGTTTGGTCTGTTGATGGAGCTCCGTAAGAGCTGTAATTTAAACGGCAACAAACGGCTGTATACACAGAAACCGTATGCGATTTATGTTCCCCCCGAAGAAATCAAACTCTGGAAGCTTGGTCGGGACGAAAGCCGATTTAAAATGCACAAAAGAAAACTTCTGGAAAGTCAGAACGATGTTGTCAAAGCTATCGAACTCGATATCAAACGGCAATATGTCCTCCTCTACGGCTGGATAAAAGGGAAAGATGCACAGCTGATGAATCAGGATAATCTGCTGGATAAAAAAGAACTTGAACAACTGACTATCCGCGTTATAAACGAACTGAAAGAGAACGGCTACCGTGTTTTAGACAACAAACCAAAACACTTTATTCTTCGGAAAAAGAAAAACAAAAAAGAACTCATCAGGGAAAAAGATAATAAACTTATTTATGGTCTCATCGACTTTGAACTTCTTCAGAGAACTCCTGAATATCAACGAAAGTTTAAAATCGAACAAAGCCAGAAATTCCGAAAACTCCTCAAACAACCGGAAGCAGTCGCAGAGAAAGATCTGAACCATCCTTTAAACGTCGTACAGATTTACGGTACTGATTATGTCTTTGGAGAAACTCAGGATGGCGGGTATCTCTGGGTTGTTGGTAACAACCGGACTCTGTTTGATTATTTTGTTCCCGACCGCTGGAGAAGAACCAACCGGATAAAACTTTCATTAAAAAATGAAGTATACAGAACACAGACCCGTGATAATATCTACGTTGTCTACCGACGTTCCAATATCGGAAGTAAACCCCGGATTGACCCCCTTGATAAAAACAGCAGTAAAATCCGTCAGCACGGCTACAACAGTCCCTTTGAAGAAATCCACATCGCCCAGACACTCAAACATCTCGGTATTAACACAACTCTTCCGCTTGCAGTATACCGTACCGGTCATCAGACTACCAAAACAGCATTCCTCAGGGACAACAGCAGGTTCCAGGATTTATCAGCGGTTGAAAAAACAATGCAGATTACCGCACCGGTCTTTTCTGCTGATTTTGATTACTATACTATCTGGGACAATTTTAACGGATTTGAAAATATCTCCTCCGATTCAGTAAAATATGTCATCGATATCGACCATGCTTACGAACAAAATATAATAAATCTCTCTGAAAAAGATGAGATATTGGAACGGGCAGAAAAAGTTCTCTTTGCCAAAGATTTTGATTCCGATTTTTTAACAAACTTTGTTATCTCAATTTTTATTAACGAAGAGGACAGAGTCGTTCGTGATAGGAGAAACCAGATTGAAGCAACCATCTCGTTTGATGCACTGACCGCATTTGAACTGAACCTGATAAATCAAAAAGAGTACCTCTCTATTTTCAACCGGCTCAAAGATAAACTTCTTGCCGCCGACTGCGAAAAACCGGACCTCAAAGGTCATCACCTTTTAGTATCAATCAATCTCAACAATGAATTTATCAAAGATGCCGATGGTGAAATCGCCACGACTTTATGTAACTTCGAATTTATCCGCGGTCTCTACCGCTCTTTCCGGTAATATACAAAAAGTTCTGTCAGGTCCTGTCCCTGCCTTGGCAGGGATGTGACCTGACAGATATCGTCAGTTCTAAGGAACTGACAAAACTCATTAATCGAGCTACTTGACAACCTTGTTTCAATCCCCTATATACCGACAAATTGATAATAAATTATAAGCATACTTCGACAGGCTCAGTATGATAGAATATTGCAAAGTCACCCTGAGCGGAATCGAAGGGGACTTGCTTTATAACGAAAGGCAATACATTGATTACCGCATTCGGAAACCCGGTTTACGATTATATAAAAACACAGAAAGTCGACACTAAAGAACGCATCCTCTCGGGATGCTCCACCAACGCCCTTTTAGCCCTCTCCAAAATGGGTGAAAAAACAAAACTGATCGGCTCCGTCGGACCCGATTACAAAGACCGCTTTGTAAAAGATTTAGAAAAATTCGGCATCGAATATATTATCACTCCCTCCGATGAAACCGGCGGTTTCTCTCTTATCTATTATGATGATTTCGGCAACCGTACCCTTGACCTCTTAGGTAGAGCAAACAATATCGAAAATATCGAAGAATCTATGTATTGGGATTCAAAAGCTGTTTTAGTCGGACCGATCCTTGGAGAAGTCTCATTCGACCAGATCAGAGAGATCCGTAAAAACTTTGATGGTCTCTTCTTCTGTGACCCGCAGGGATTACTTCGCAATGCTGACAAAGATGATCGTATCTTTCATGAACCGGTTGAAGGAATTAAAGAAGCTCTCGGACAGTTTGATGTTGTCAAACCAAATGAACTCGAGGGCAAAGTCCTCACAGGAATCGACTGCCGCGAAAACCCATACGAAGCTGCCAAAATAATTAAATCATGGGGTCCGAGATTAGTCGTTGTCACCCTGGCTGAGTTAGGTTCCGTAATCTATGATGGAGAAAACTTTATTGATATCCCTCCATACGAGATTGATTTAGTCGATGCAACCGGAGCCGGGGATACATACATGGCCGGTTTCACATTTGAATATCTCAAATCAAAAGACCTCCGCAAAGCTGGCTGCTATGCATCCTGTACGTCATCGATTATGATTGAAAATGTCGGACCGGATTTTGAAATGTCAGAAGCAATGATTCGCCAGCGTCAGGAAAAACTGCTCGCCATGACCGACTTCAAAGTCAAAGTCGCCGTCAACGCCTAAATTCTGTGTTGTCAGGCATCTTGCCTGACAACTTACCTAAATTTATCATATTTTTATCAGGAAGGCAGAACCCTTTAGCTTTCGGGTGCCCCACCGCTTGCGGTGGGATTCTGAAAACAAACTGAATTTTATATTAACACAAAATTTTAGTGTAACTTGTAGGGCAGACCCCTTTAGCTTTCGGGTGCCCCACCGTTTGCGGTGGGATTCTGAAAACAAACTGAATTTTACATTAATACAAAATTTTAGTGTAACTTGTAGGGCAGAACCCTTTAGCGGTTCTGCCTAATTTTTTTAATAATTTCCTATACAATTTCGACTTTTTAATTATATTGACATATAATAGATAAATAAAACGATTATCTTAAATGGGAGTGGACCATGAAACTATCGATACTATATTCTCTATTATTAACATTAATATTTTCAACACTTATTTCAGCAGCACATTCAAATTTTACTATTGATTCCTACATTCCTGAAAAATTTATCGACAAAAGATGGACTATTGGTGGAGGTATCAATTTATCAAGTGCCGAACGAGAATCCGAATCAGGCTCATTCAGTAATTACAAATCCGAAAGAGATCAATATAATATCAGGTATAATGGAGAAGTTTCAACAGCATATAGTTATAGATTTGAAACTATTCCTAAATTTTACAGCTTCTCGATTGTAGCAGCAACAAAGTATCTCAGTGGAACTACTGAAAATTCGGATAATACTCAAAGATGGGGACCATATTATTTGGAAGAGTTTGACCAGAACCGGTTAGAAGATAAAGAAATAAACACGAGGCTATTATCAAATATTACTTATGGTACTTACTTAAAAGACTATGTTTTTACTAATTTTTCATTGTTGTCAAATTTTAATTACAATTCAAAATTAAAAAACAAATATTATGATGACGATTATACTACTTATCACTATAATGATACAATCAGATTAGAAGTGTATAAAAGGTTTGATGATAGAGACAACAGTTTCAGGCGCGTCAGTTTGAATCCTTCAGTTTCAATCGGCTATGGTCGCCTTTACTCCGGTCGTTATGCAGCAATTATGCTCTATATCATCGAAGAACTTCGGGAGAAAGAGATGTTGCTACAGGAACCGGATTCATCTCAGATGTTTACGCTTACAGACATACTTTATCAATATACTAACAAACATGCCGTTGATAACCGACTGAACCATATTGAAATGCTTGATTCACTATATAGTTATATGGTTGAACAGACTCTCATTTTAGAGAAATCTGCTTACGGGTTATTGATTTTTGATGATATATATAAATACTATCCCCGGAATCCCAGAAACTTCGGATTCCGAACGGAATTTGGTTTCACTCTTGAATATGAATATAGAAATCAGAAAGAATCATCTTTTAATACCCGGGATGATTACTCAATATTAAAATCAATTGGTGTGGTGCAATATAATGATACTTTAAATTACTCATATACAAATGGGGAAGGAGAATCACAGAGTAAATCGGAGTTTCTAAATAAAGGTATTCACATGTCTATGCAATACAGCAAACCGGTAACATTCCGGTGGCATATAGATGCAAGAATATCGGGTCGATATTATTTCGATTCATACAGCATTCAGAAAATTTCTTCCTGGTACAAAAGTAACACAAGCAGCTACCAGGAAGAAGATTGTTATTATGTTGAACAACCGGTTAGATATAATTTTTATACTTCTCTCAATAGTGATTACATAATTTCAACTCGCACATTATTAACAAACCAAATCTCTTTTACATACGATAGAGTTAAACCTTCTCCAGAACAATCATCAACCAGTCGGAAAATATGGCAGTTAAGACTAAATAACTCTCTTGAATATCGATTAACTATTCCAACTACTCTAAAAATTAAATCTAATTACCGGCATTCAAAAAATGACACCTCATTTTCTCTTTCCGCTTCTCTCAGCCATTACATATATTAGCATATGGAAAAAATAACATTTGAGGATTTTGAAAAAGTCGATATCAGAGTCGGTGAGATAATCGAAGTCACCGATTTTGAACGGGCAAAATTCCCGACATACAAACTGAAAATTAATTTCGGTGACGAAATCGGTATCAAACAATCATCAGCACGGTTCAAATCAAACTACACACCGGAAGAACTGCTCAACAAACAATGTCTGGCAGTCGTCAATTTTGAACCGAAAAATATCGCCGGATTTCTCTCTGAAGTATTAGTTTTGGGCATTGATGCCCAAAAAGGGGGGATTTCGATAGTCCGACCGGTAGATGAAGCTGTACTCGGTGCCAGATTATATTAATGTGTCCAAACGTTATACAGCCTCTAAGTAAATGAATAATAACGGATTAACATCTGTAATCCTGATTCGGATTGCTAAATTCCAATCTTTGCTCTATATTGTCCAAAATTAATGGAGAAAATCATGTCTGAAAAAGTAGAAAAATTTAAGGCTGAGCGGGAACGGCTCAATGAACTGATTCTCGCCAGAGAAAATATTAATATAAAACGATTTTTTGGAATTGATACCGCAGTTTACAAAGATGGCGCCCTTGATGCTAAAACAAAAGAGATGCTTGGTCTCGTTGCATCACTGGTCCTCCGCTGTGATGACTGCATCAGCTACCACGTCCTGCAGGCAAAACTTTGTGGTCTCAATGATGCCGAGTTTGATGAAGTGATGTCTATCGGATTAGTAGTCGGCGGGTCAATTACAATTCCTCATATCAGAAGAGCGGTTGATTTATGGTCAGAAATAAAAGACGAAAAATAATACTGAGTTGCATTTTCGTAACAATCTTTGCATCAGTTGGAGCTGCTGAGCAAACCGAAGAATTCAAAAAGCTCTATGAATATTACAAAACAAACTATAATTTCTATGCAATCCCGGATACAGTCTATACCATTGAAGGTGAACTAAAACTCCCTGAAGGTTATACTTATAAAAATTCTAAAGAAATAGATTCCTATACGGATTGGGTTTCCAATTTCCCTCTCTGGCATAAATATAAACATATCGGTATGTGGAAAGGGACAAAACAATACGATGCTACCGAAATCTCCCGCGCTATCCACCTCCCCTGGTCCGGCAGATCATTTGCCGAATATTCCATCCCTTTGAGAATGCTCGGTGAATATTTATTCCAAATCGGACAGAAAGATAAATTTGTCGTTGAACCAAAAGGCGGCGAAACCCTCTCTTATAAAAAATGGCTTGAAGCAAAACCGGTGTTTGATTTTCGCGGAAATGTCATCTGGAAGGACGATTTACCTAAATCCGAATCAGATGATGAGTATTATAAATACATGTTATTCACCTTACAAAATTCATCTTATGGCGGATTAATGAAAAACTGCAATCAGGTAGAATCGTCCCAAGTGCAAGCTGGAGATATGTTTATAGCATCTGATGATACAGGCAATAAAGGAGCAGTTTATGTCATTTTACGCTTGATTTCTAATCAAAATGATAGTACATTATTTTTAGTTGGAACAGGATGTGAAGAAGCTTGTGATTTTCATATCCCCCTCTTAACTGCCAAACGAGACGAACCATGGGTTTCACAAGTAACACTCGAAGCTATCAATTCTGAGTTTAAAAAAAGTGGTTTTTATCGTTTTAAAATATTCGATAAGGAACAGTAGTCTGACAAATTTCTAATTGTAAAACATTAACTCATGTAAAGAGGTCGACATTGTGGAACTGAGAAACGAACACCAATGGCCTGTCGAGAAATTTGAAGCTATTGAATTACAAAAAGAATTTGCACAGCATGTTCAAATCCTCCCAAATTTTGATGATGTAACCCTCATTGCTGCCGTAGATACAGCCTATGGTCGTAATGCAGATATTATCTACGCATCAGCTGTCATCTATACTTTCCCGGAAATTGATGAAGTCGAAAAACGGTTTCATTATGCAGAAGTTAAATTCCCATACACACCCGGCTTACTTTATTTCCGTGAAGGTCCCGCTATTTTAGCAGCGTTGGAAAAACTCGAAACAACTCCCGATTTGATTATTGTTAATGGGCATGGTATCGCTGATTATAATCGTTGCGGATTAGCTTCGATGGTTGGCATAGCATTTGATATCCCGACAATCGGCTGTGCCAGAAAACTTATCGCCGGAAATCATCGGGAAATAACACCGCAAAAAGGCTCATCCCAACCGCTTTTTTTAAAAGACCGCGAAGTCGGGCTCGCTTATCGTACCAAAGATAATGTTAAGCCGCTCTTTATATCACCCGGACACCGCTGCGATATAAAATTCGCCAAAGAAATGGTAGTTCAGAATCTCCGGGGCTACAGAATGCCGGAACCGCTCCGGTTTGCCCATCAGGCAGCCAATAAATACAAACGTCACATAGAGAAAAAATATCAAAATAAAACGATTTATATCAAAGAATAATTTGATATATTATCTCTATGAAAAAAGAGAATAAATCACTGAATCAATTATTGCTTCAAAAAGCAAATAACCTGAAAAAACAGCAGATAAACTGGCGGAGACATCTCCATCAATATCCGGAACTTTCAAACCAAGAGTTTGAAACAACCAAATTTATAAAAAAAATATTATCAGACTATCAGATACCGTTTAAAAAGATTCCCCTTGAAACCGGCGTGATTGCTGAAGTCAAAGGGAAACAGAACGGTTCCATTGTAGCAATCCGTTCAGATATTGATGCTCTGCCTATTCTGGAACAGACAAATCTTCCTTTTAAATCAAAAAATAGAGGATGTATGCATGCCTGCGGTCATGATCTTCATATGGCAACCGTTTTAGGCACAGCTGTTTTATTAAATGATTTAAAAGAACATCTCCATGGGACTGTCAGATTTATTTTTCAGCCGGCTGAAGAAATGCCTCCCGGCGGAGCCCGGCCGATGATTGAAGCCGGCTGTCTTGACAAAGTCAAAATGATCTTTGGGATGCATAATGATCCCCATCTGAAAACCGGATCGATTGGTCTGCGTGATGGTATTGCAATGGCATCAGTGACCGATTTTGATATCAAAGTAATCGGGCAGGGGGGACATGCTGCTCGGCCGCAAAACGCTGTTGATGCAATCGTTGTTGCCTCTGAAATTATTGGCGCATTGCAAAAAGTTGTCTCCCGCGAAGTAGACCCTATTCAACCGGTAGTAGTAACAATTGGTACAATAAACGGGGGAACAGCCCGTAATGTTATCTGCGATGAAGTCACACTCGTCGGTACCGCCAGAACGTTGTCAAAAGAAGCATTTAAGCAGGTACCGAAACGAATCAAACAGATAGCCGAATCGATTGCAAAAGCCCACAAAGCTAAAATAGATTTCAATCTTGTGGCAACATATCCGGTTCTGGAAAACGACATCGATACAAACAACGTCATAAGAGAAAATTTTGAGTCTCTTTTCGGAAAAAATAAAATAGAAGTCACACCGCAGGTCATGGGTGGCGAAGATTTTGCATGTTATCTGGAAAAAACTAAAGGCGCCATGTTCCGCTTAGGGGTGATGAATAAAAAAATCAAAGCGGATAAATCATGGCATTCACCGGAATTTATTGTAGATGAAGATGCTATCCCCATTGGAACAGCAACTTTTGCATCTTCAGCTCTGAATTACCTGTATAAAATCAAATGAAAAAAATTATACTAACGCTCCTCATTATCTTTCTTATTCCAATTCCTCTGTATGCACTGGAAAATCTGAATATCGTTACCTATGCTGACTTTCATTATATACGGGACATAACCAGTTCGATAAATCATGTCTATTTTGCAACAACCGAAGGTGTTATCCGATACAACAAGCTTGAAAAAAAATGGGAAGAACCTTTGACTGATGATCCATCAATTGAACACAGGAATATCGGGCAGGTCTATGTCGACCGTTTTGATAAAAAACTCTATGGAAAAACAGAAGATGCCAACTATGAGTACGATATCAATTTTGAAAAATGGTATGAAATCGGTGAGATTCCAAAAGTCGATAATGATTACAAATTTATAAAACCACCGCCGATTATGTATGTACCGGCAGGGTACAATTATTCAGCCGATGGTTTTATAATTGACCGTTTTGGGAGAAACTACCAGATTTCAGCAATGATAGATGATCTCTCAACATCAACATGGATAGGTACCTGGGGTTTTGGCGCTGCTATGACTCAGGCAAGCACTAACTTTGTTGAGTTTCTCCCCTATGGATTGCTGCAAAACAGAGTTCAGACGATTTTTAACGATAATGGTCAGCTGTTAATCAGTGGTGATGTCTTCAATAGTTCCCGTACCGGAATAACCCTGTTTGATCCGGATTACAATGATTTTGAATATATAGAATCCGGTGTTGATTTTGATTTACCGGCTGTAAATATTCAATCTATCGAATCTGATAAGAAAAATTATTATATCGGGACAGAAACAGGTCTTCGCATTATTGATAAAGACTCCAGAAAAATCATTAAATATTATACCGAAAGAACCGGACTTATCGATAACAATATTATCGCACTCCATAGAAGAGGCGATTCTCTCTTTATCGGGGGGGAATACGGTCTGCAGATGATTTTCCTGTCAACAGATTCAATGAAGATTATCTACCCGAATCAGTTTTTGAACTCTACCATATATGATATCAAATCGACCGATACAACCCTCTGGATTGCCTCAGCTCAGGGTGCATTTCAACTGAATTTTAAAACTGATGCACTTCAGAGATTCAAAGATCCATCCACAACAATCTTTTCAAGCGCAAACGGTCTGGCTGTATCAAGACGGTATATCTTCATCAGTTCAAACAACGGTATGGTCAGGTTAAACCTGAAAACCGGACAAATAGATTCATTCCTCTCAGTCAGGAGCGGTTATCGTCCCAGACCGGTTGCAGCGTATGATGATGTCGCCTTTTTAGGTACAGACAACGGGTTTATCATGTATTATCTCACCAAAAAAGGTTTGGACAACGAAAGAGAATTCACCGAATTTGATGGTCTTCCGTCATCATATATACATGAACTGCTTTTAGACGGTGATTTCCTCTGGGTCGGCTCAAATAAAGGGTTAACCAAATTTCTCTGGAATGATCCCTACCGGGTCGACTAATTTCCCTGATTTTTATTTGCCTCTCTAAAAGCATTATTGTATGTTTCTTGTTCAAAGGAAGAGCAAAATGGTAAAAATATTCGATAATTTTTGGATTAAAATAACAGCATTAATTTTAGGTATACTGCTCTGGTTTCATGTTGCCACTGAAAAAATATATACCTATCAGTTGTATCTTCCGGTTACAGAATTTGTTGTAGACGATAATCTGACGTTGCTGACCCACCCGCCGGAATCACTTATGGTCAACGTTTCAGCAACCGGTAAACAACTGATGCGGAAAAAATGGCGCGAGCGGGGACTTAAAATTATTGCATCGCAGTTCAAAGCTGGTATGCACACTATCGCTTTAAATACATCAAATACAATTGTCTCTTCTCCGACTTCAGATATCTCTTTAGAAGAAATACTTTCACCGGCAGCAATTGAAATTACCATTGATAATCTCGCAGATAGAGTTGTTTCAGTCGAGTCAGACATTAATACAAAACCAGCCGAAGGATTTGCCATCAGTGCCATACATTCTATTTCACCCAACACAGTCAAACTGATCGGACCGAAATCCCGCATTGATAAAATTCCGGTTATCTTTACCGAAATGAAAAATCTGGAAAATTTAAACAGTAATCTAAAATTGACTCTACCGCTTGCCCTGCCGTCCGGATATGGTATTCGACTTGAACCGGACTCAGTAACAGTCTCTATTGAAGTCGTTCCGATAAAAACCAGAATTTTTGAAAACATCCCGGTTGTTATTTATAATATCCCTTCAGACACCAATCTGGCTATCTCTTCCAAATCGATCCGGGTTGAGATATCCGGTCCGCCGACTGAAATTGACCTGTTAAACAAAAATGCCCTCTCAGCATCGGTTGACTACAATGAGCGGTCAGATTCCGATTCAGTCGCAGTCAAAATTGACTGTCCCGCAAAATTTAATGTCAAACTTGTTTCCCCGAACACCCTGAAATTTATTCAATAGTGATGCTTGTACTCGGAATAGAAAGCTCCTGTGATGAAACCTCAGCTGCCGTAATCAAAGATGGCCGCGAAGTCCTCTCCAATATTATCCTCTCCCAGAAAGAACATACAAAATTCGGGGGAGTAGTTCCTGAAGTCGCCTCACGGGTACATCTCAAAACTGTTGTTCCAATTTATGAAGAAGCACTCGAAGCGGCCAAAGTCACCCTTGACGACATCGACTTAATCGCAGCAACTATGGGACCGGGACTTGTCGGACCTCTTTTAGTCGGGTTGACTTTTGCCAAAGGACTCGCTTTTACAAAAGATATACCGTTCATCGGCGTCAATCATATGGAAGGGCATCTTTCTGCAAACTATTTAGAGCATCCAGATTTAAATCCGCATCATATCTCACTTGTCGTTTCCGGAGGGCATACAATGCTGATGGAAGTGAAATCTTTTGGTGAGTATACAATGCTTGGAAACACTATCGATGATGCCTGCGGTGAAGCGTATGACAAAGTTGCAAAGATTATGGGACTCGGTTATCCCGGTGGAGCTAAATTAGATAAATTGGCACAAAAAGGGAAAAAAGATGCCATTCAATTTCCAAGAGCACTGTTAAAAGAGGATTCATACCGTTTTTCCTATTCAGGTTTAAAAACAGCAGTTTCGCTCTATATACAAAAGCTTTCTGAGTCAGAACTCAAAGAACAGCTCAATGACATCGCAGCATCATTTCAGGAAGCCGCAATCGAAGTCCTCGTTATAAAAACTCTTAAAGCAGCCGAAGATAAAAATCTGAATCATATCTCACTATCCGGGGGCGTTGCCGCAAACAGCCGCTTGCGTTCCATGTTTGAAGAACGAATAGGGGATAACCAAAAGTTATTCTACCCATCAATTAAACTCTGCACCGATAACGCCGCTATGATCGCCGCTGCCGGTTATTTCCGTTTTCAAAAAGATGGTGCCGGTTCACTGAATGCTAATGCTGTGCCATATCTCAAATTAGCTAAATAAATTTCATTTACTTGACATCCGAATCATTCATCTGTTATTTATAAATAATTGTTTGGTGCCGTCAGATGACGGATAATAGGGAAGATGGTGCAATTCCATCGCAGCCCCGCTACTGTAAGAGCTACTTGACAGGCAATCGCCACTGGTATATACCGGGAAGGCGCCTGCATCAGGGTCGATGCTCAAGCCAGGAAACCTGCCAGGCATTCATCTTTATTTTAGCCGACGGCGCGGGTCTGTCAGTTTTGATTCCGGTTTGTGGTCGGCAAGGAGTACATCATGAACCGTTTTTTAATGGTCATTGTTGTCACTTTGCTTTTTGGTGCGATGGGAACCAAAGCTGAGATTTCAGACAACTCAACCGACAATCCAAGAAAAATCCCCGATTCTATCACCGTTTCGGCAAACCGTTTTCCAACAACACTGACAACCAATGCCTCAACGGTCACCGTGCTGACTGAAACCGATATCAAAAACTCAAACGCAACCAAGGTCTCAGAATTACTCCAGTCGGTCCCGGGGCTCGCTGTAGTCACTTCAGGAGGACTTGGTAAACAGACCTCGGTCTTTATACGCGGGACAAACTCAAATCATACCCTGGTCATTATTGATGGAGTCGAGATGAACAATCCAAGTTCCCCTTCAACCTCATATGACTTTGCTCACCTCAATGTCGACAATATTCAACGGGTCGAAATCCTGCGCGGTTCTCAGTCGATTCTCTATGGTTCCGAAGCAATCGGTGGCGTAATCAACATATATACCAAGCGGGGTTTTGGAAAGCCGACGATTGAACTTTCCACCCAGGCTGGTACGTATAATTCCTATTTTCAATCAGCCACGATTGCAGGTTCAGCCTCCTCACTCGATTATTCTCTGAACTTTTCCCGTAAAGATTTCAAAGGATTTTCAGCCGCATCTGAAAATGTCGGCGGTATCGAAAATGATGGCTATGAAAACTCCGAAGCCTCGCTTGCTTTAGGGTTGCAGGCTACCGATAATATCGAATTAGTATACTCAGGTAAATACTTTGATGCCACAGCAGATGCTGACAAAACATTTTTTGTCTATGACGATCCTAACTATACCGTTCAGACAAAAGCTAAAATTTCATCGCTTACGATTCGTACACTCAAACAACATAACTTTTTCAACCCGACCTTACAACTGAGTTATGCAAATCAGCAACTCCTCAATGTCGATGAAAAAGATCCAGACCATGGTTCCGATGCATCCGACTTAGACTCCGAAAGCAATAAACTGAAACTCTCTTTCCTGAATCAATTATTTATAAATGAGAACAGCACAACTCTGTTCGGTATTGAATATGAAACAGAAGATTATAAATCTACAAGTGTAAATACATTTTATGACTATTTCTCATTAACAGAAATGACAACTACAACGATTGTTGATAAAGTTGACGCTGATATTATATCTCTGTTTGCAACCGAACAGTATAAGTTCAACAACCTGACTCTTTCAGCCGGTACCCGCTTTGACTCTCACAAAGATTTCGGTTCGGTCGTTACCTATCGGTTTACCTCCGCATTCAAGATTCCGAATACAGGTACAACGCTCAAAGGTACCCTTTCATCCGGCTTTAAAACTCCCTCACTTTTTCAACTCTATGATCTGAACTATGGAAACAAAGAGTTAGACCCGGAAGAGAGCAGAAGCTGGGAGCTTGGCTTTACACACCATACTGCAGATAATCAGCTAACTTTCGGAGGAACATACTTCCGGATTGATATTACAAATCTTATCGGTTTTGACCCGATGACCTACCAGTCAATCAATGTCGGGGAAATTGATGCTCAGGGTGTTGAAGCTTTTGCCCAGTTTAGTTTAAATAACTCAAATCTCCGCTTTGACTATACCTACACCGAATCTATCGATAAAGAGACCGACCTCCAGCTTATCCGCAGGCCGAAGCATATGTTCGCTTATTCCTTGAATCAGAAAATATCTGAACAAATCAATATGCAGTTTCTCATGCGGACAACAGGAAAAAGATTTGATAATGATTTCTCGACATACCCATCCGACAGGGTAGAGCTTGAAGGATACACAATCGTCAATCTGGGTATTGATTACAATCTCAATTCATTTGTGACCCTCAAAGGAACCGTTGATAATCTGTTTGATGAGTCATACACCGAAGTGTTGACTTTTGCTACACCCGGACGAACCGCCTTTATCGGACTTGATCTGACTTTATAAAAATTCGGTTTATAAAAGTCAGACTGTGCTTGTCGAAGTCTGTTTTATAATCGAAATCCATGCTAAAAGCCCGCTCGCCAAAACGAACGGGCTTTTCAAGAATCTATATTATTTTTTACTTCTAAATTAAGTCACACTGAGCTTGTCGAAGTTTAATTACAGTCACACAGAGTTTGTCGAAGTGTGTTCCACTAATTACTACAGGCTACCGGTGCCGGACCTCCCCCAAACATATAACTGACAATATATACAATATCACCAATGTCGATTCCCCCCGATGCATCCATATCAACTTCCTCAATACAGGTAAAGGTACAAAAAATATCACAGTAGAATGAAATATCAATAAAATGAACTATATCAGCGATATTGATTTCATCATTGGCATCACCATCAACATTCCCCCGAATCCCCCGACAACAGCAATCAGACCAGCTGAACTTAGTATAGTTTGTTACCCAATTATCTGAAATCATCAGATCTGTACAGCCGTCCCCGTTAAAATCGGTTGCCACTAGGTCATGAGCCCAGTTTTCAAGTGTAAACTTTGAAGCATTACCTCCCCCTCCATTTATGTAAATATAGGTTTCACCG
>QQUK01000131.1 GCA_008501655.1 Calditrichota bacterium | reverse complement strand
TTATAAATTATCTATAATTTTTGTTATCTTTTTAATCTGGGCAAACGGTTTATCCAGGAGTTCGGAAACATATGCAGAACCTGTCTGGTTTATCATTTCCCGGGGAGTACCAAACGACTCAAGTTTACCTTCGCGCATCACAGCAATTTTGTCAGCAAACAGAAGTCCGTCCATAATGTCATGAGTCACCATTATTACGGTTAATGAAAGTTCTTTCTGAATTTTTAAAAACTCCTCTGAGATATTTGCTTTTGTAAGCGGGTCTAAGGCACCGAATGGTTCATCCATCAGCAGAATCTTTGAACCGGATGCTAATGCTCGTGCGATACCGACCCGCTGCTGCTGCCCGCCTGAGAGTTCTGATGGTTTCCTGCGTAATAAAGCTCTATCTTTAAAGCCAATAAGTTCAAAAAGTTCTAAAACTTTTTTCTCTGTTTTTTCTTTTGACCATCCCATCAAATCTGGAATAATTGAGATATTTTCTGCAATTGTCATATGAGGAAACAGTCCTACTCCCTGAATGACATAACCTATTTTTCTGCGAAGTGTTACTTTATCAAGTGATGCGATATCTTGATTTTCAATCTTAATTTGTCCGGATGTCGGGTCCAGTAACCGATTTATCATTTTTAACGTTGTTGTTTTTCCGGAACCGGATTCACCAAATAAAACCAGTAGTTCCCCTTTTGCCACTGAAAACGTAACATCATTAACTGCATGATATTGTGATGCTGTTGTGTATCTTTTTGATACGTTGCTAAATTCGATCATGATGATTTGATTAAAGTTTTGAAATTATTTTATTTTCATACGTACTATAACACAGAACATAGATAAATCAAGGACTTATTCAGGTAATTATTTTAAACAATGAAATCTATCAGCTGTTTTACATATAACGCAATAATAACATAATCAAATAAGAGGAGCAGATATGCCGTTAAATGAGATACAGGAAAAACAGTGTCGTGAAAACAAATCTGATTTTTCCGATTTAAAAGCAATTTTTCTGAATTGTACATTAAAAAAAACACCTGAGCTTTCTCACACAGAGGGGCTGATAAATATTTCTAAAACGATAATGGAAAAAAATAATGTTGCTGTTAAAGTTGTCCGTCCGGTGGATTTTGATATCGCCTATGGGGTCTATCCAGATATGATCCAAAAAGGCTGGAATAAAGATGACTGGCCGAATATTTATAAGGATGTAATGGATGCTGATATTCTTGTGATTACTTCACCAATTTGGTTGGGAGAAAAATCATCTGTTTGCACAAACGTAATCGAAAGACTTTATTCAAGTTCAGGTGATTTAAACAAACATGATCAGTATGCATATTACGGACGGGTCGGTGGTTGTCTGATAACCGGTAATGAAGATGGCGGAAAACATTGTGCAATGAATATACTCTACTCACTCCAGCATCTTGGATATGTTATTCCCCCTCAGGCTGATGCCTGCTGGCTGGGTGAAGCCGGACCGGGTCCATCATATCGTGATGAAGGTTCCGGTGGACCGGAAAATGATTTCACAAACAGAAATACAACATTTATGACATGGAATCTGCTGCATCTTGCTCATATGCTTAAGAAAAACAACGGTATACCAGCACACGGCAATCAGAGATCGGAATGGGATGCCGGCTGCCGATTTGACTTTGAAAATCCTGAATATCGATAGCAGGATATCACATTTATGGAGAATTTTGGTCTCTGTTGAAACATTTTCTTGTCAAAACGCATAGTAAAGATTATGTTTGACCCTTATATGATAAATTTTTAAAAACAGGGAAATATAATGACAGATTTTAATTCTGAAAAAAACAGAGCGGTATGGTTTGATATGCCGGTTGCTGATTTAGATCGGGCATCTGATTTTTACTCAGCTGTGCTGGATATAAAAGTATCCAAAGAAAAATTTGGCGACATCGAATTTGCAATCTTAGACCACCAGGATGGTAATGGTGGTTGTTTAGTTGTTGATAAAAAGAATATATCCGCAAATACCGGAATATTACTTTATTTAAATGTGAATAACAGAATAAAAGATGCCGTATCTAAAGTCAGTGAACAGGGTGGTTCGATTGTTGATGATATTCATGCAATAGGACCGCATGGCTTCCGAGCTATCATTCTTGATAGCGAAGGCAATCGAATAGCTTTACACTCAAATACTGAAAACTAAAATTAATTTAGGAGATAAGATGAGAAAATCAACCCTTATACTGGCTTTAGTCCTGATATCAGCAATTGCTCTTCATGCTCAAGAGATGTCTGATTCATTGATGCAGGCAAAACAGATGGAGTTTATGCAGCTTCAAATGCCCGGTCCGGAACATGAAAAATTAAGTAAACTTGAAGGTGACTGGGATATGGAAATCAAATTCTGGATGGCACCCAATACCGATCCGATTACAATAACTTCAAGCGGAACATTTAAGATGATTTTAGGCGGTAGGTTTCTGGAAATGCGTTCATCCGGTAAATTCATGGGACAAGATATGGAAACGCTGCATGTTTTAGGATTTGACCGGAGAAGCGGTGAATATACCTCTACCGGATTTGATTCCCAGGGTACATATTCTGTTTCTGCTGAAGGTAAATATGATGCAGAAAAAGATATGATTGTAATGTACGGTGAAGATTATGATGCATACTGGGATTTTACCCAGCAGTATAATTTTGAAGTAAATATGATTGATGATGATTCTTTTACCTGGGCTGTGGTTTTCTTAGACGAAAGAATGGCGCAAGGTCAGGACTCATTTAAAATGGTTGAGATTGCATACAACCGGAAAAAATAATTTTTGTTTTATATTATAAAAAAAGCCCGTTCATACGGGCTTTTTTTGTAAGGATAGGGATGTCCTTTACAAGGAAAACTTTGTTAAGAGTTCATCTACAACAAATTTACGCTGTTCATCATTAACAGCAACACCGTACGCTCTGATTTCAGCAATCTGTAACGCATTCCCATATTGAGAACCTATTCGGGCACCGAGATATGCTGTCAACGGGGCTGTTTTAGTTGTATCAATACCGGAAGGTGTAGTTTCATTATTTACATAGACTTTCATGCCCTCTACTTTATCAAACACAAATGTATAAATATTAAACTGGGTAAAGTCCGCAGTCGTATTTGCATCAAGTTTATTAAATTGATGTGAAAGAGTCATTCTTGTATTATCCCTGAAGCCAAGCGAGAGGTTCTGATTTTGAAATGCCGATGATCCAAACATAAACATCTCCGGATAAGATATAGCTGTATTTTCAAGTTTTACAACCGCAAAGACAGTATAGTTTGTATCAACAAAATTTAACCCGGGATATTGAAACATTCCATCAGTATTCGTAACACCTGAACGGAACCGCATGACCGGCAACGTACCTCCGGCGATACCGCCGCTGATAAGTTCACATCCATAGGTACTTGAAGGCGGGATTGCATCAAGGGTTGCATCACCAAATGCGTTATACAATTTGGATATTCTTGTTGAAGTACCTTCAAAGAATCGGGAATCATCAAGTCTATACCAGAATATTGAGTTTTCAAAGGACTGCTGAACAGTAATACATTCAGTCAGATCATATTCAGTATTGATTTTTACGTTAACTATTTTTGATGGATTGGATAGGGAACGGACAACATACGAGATTGGAACACCGGTATTAATTGTTCCACCCTGCGAAAGGAAGTTCTTTAATGATTCAAAATCAGTTGTGATTGCTGAGATTGCATCTGCAGACTCACCACCCATAGCGTACGCTTTAACATTGACTGATTCTAATTCACTCAGATACCGCGCATCAGTTTCAAGAGATCCTGATGAAACAGCAGCGTTAAATGAAGCATCAAGAGATGCCTTAATTTCCTGACTCTCTTCTGTTGATTCAATCAATAGATAGAAGATTCGTCCATAGGTAACCGATCCAATAAATGCTCCAGGGTTACCCGCACCGATATAAGGAGTTAAGTCACTGGGAGTAACCTCAGGAGCAAAAATTTCTGCATACGAAGTCGGCAACTGGTATGCCATAGTAAAAAATGATTGATTCAACTTTACCAAAAATCGGTTGTATTGTTTATCTGATGAAAAATCAAGAGATGCACCGACTTTTGCTTTTAAGTACTGTGCTTTCACATCTAAGGAAAGAGCAAGTTCTTCATTGGTATGGACTTCTTCCATGGTGAATGTGAATCTTGCGGGCAAGGCATTACTGGCATTTGAGATAATATCATTCTGTGCCTGAGTAACACTTGCTAAATCCACAACCGGAATATACCTCGATACTGAATCGGATCCGTTTAAGATCGTCATAACAATTGTACCACCGGCACGTTTTACCGGAATCGGATCCGGTGTTGCATTTTCAAGTGAAGCACCTTGTAATAGATTTCCAGGATAAATAATATCAGCATTCGGGTCGAACAAAGGGAAATTCGCCGGTGCTTCGGTTACTGAAATAGTTTTAGTATTGCAGAAATATGCTTCTGAACCGATGTAATCAGTGAAACTTGTATCAGCCAATGTATCGTTTGCCGGAACCGGATTTGTGAAATCACCGCCGGACTGAATGATTGAAGTAAATTCAGCATTATTGTTTACATTTGAATCTGATGATACCGGGTCGTCATTGGAACAGCCGATTGCAAAAAGCAGAAGAAGAGCGACGCTGAGCATCATTTGTATAAATTTTATCTGTTTCATAATATTTCTCCACTGCTGCCGGATTTCCGGCAGCAGCATTATATTTTTCTCGAAATTATATAGTTATTTTCTTGAATTCGGCTTTATCACCATCGAGACCAGCTTTACCATTCGGGTCATTACGAGTTCCGCCCTGACCGCCGGCTCCGCCAACTCCCGGATTTCCGAGGATATAGTTATTGTTTGAGCGTACAGATGTGGAATTAACTTCGACGATACCGATTGTCGGACCGCCACCGCCGCCACCACCGTGACCGCCCCAGCCGCCTTTACCACCGTTGCCACCTTTACCTCCAGCACCACCGTTGGCACTTCCATCGCCACCGGATCCACCGGAACCACCGGTACCGCCTTCGGCACCGTTTCCGCCTACACCGCCGTCACCACCGTTTGAGGTTGTGATATTATTATTTTCGATTGTTGCGAATACACCATCATCCATAAGAATTCCGATAGAGGCACCACCGCCACCACCAGCTGAACCACCGGGACCGCCA
>QQUK01000202.1 GCA_008501655.1 Calditrichota bacterium | reverse complement strand
GGAGAGAAACAGAAGTTTCTCGAAGAACCCGACAAAGTTTATGACTATCGAATTCTTACTGACCCATTGAAAAAATCGACAATCGTGTAAAAGTTACCTCGGCGACTCTCCATTAATGAATCACAGGATGCATTGTATCCGGTAAAATTTGGATATTCATCAAATCTGCTAATATCAATCCCGTTGGAAATGACTCTGTTGCTTAAGTACAGATCATTGCCGGAGAGGTCAGCAACATTATTGTACCCACAATCTTTCCAGAAAAATTGTATTGGGATTGTTTGACGTCTCAAGCTGTTATCGTTTTTGACTGAAAAATGCATTTGGGCTATCTGATTTGTTGATGAATCGTTTGGAGTGAGACATATAGGGTCAGCAAAGTAATGATCAGAAAGGGATACAATTCTCACAACCCCGAACTCAACTCTGTCTACCGTATCAATATAATGGCGGTATGTATAATACCACCAACCACAATATTCAATCATCTGTCCGGTCGACACAGAGTCGAATGTCATAGCATTGAGTTTATAAGCAATATACAAATCAAAGCCACCGAGTTCATAAGCCGTGTCTTTATAATTATGCAGATTTACATCAATAGATATTTTTTCTCCGAGTCTGGCATATACAGACTCCTCAATAGAAAAAGCCAAGTTGTTCAGGATTATCGGATTTGAACTGCCGCTGTTATTGGGGTTGTTTTGATTGCAGCTGATTAATATGAGAGTTGAAACGAAAGCAACTGATAAAAGAATACGATAAAACATATCTACTCCTTGGAATAAAGAATAATTTAGCTTTTCAATTATCAATTGTTTTGTATACTTTTAGTTCTCCTAAATCCAAATATAGTCAATTTTCCTAATTATCATAGAGATAAATTACGTTTGATTCGTAGGTCGGGTTCACGGAGAGAAACAGAAGTTTCTCGAAGAACCCGACAATTGGGGCAGACGAAGGCGTCTGCCGCCCACAATATACTCCCCTCTATTAAGAGAGGGTCAGGGGGTGTGTAAATGAAGCAGAAATCGTAGGGGAGGATCCCCAAAGACCTGCCAGCTTAGTTAAAAAGTCACACTGAGCGGAGTCGAAGTGGACTTTTTAAAGCATTACACAAACTGGTCAATGATAAAAAAGAAATCTATACATATTTCAAACAAGACTATATAGAATAACAATTTAAATTTCGGAATAACTGGTTTAGGTTTTTCACCAATTCCGGGAAGATGATTTAAATATCTAAAAATCCCAAATACACTACCACTATTTAACCAGTATTTAAGAGCGAATAACATTATGCTTAACACTACAATTGTACCTAAAATCACAGATATAAGAAGAATAAAGATACCTGTATAAATCATAAATTTGTCTATTGAAATGGATTGTAAGATTGAAGGGAAATAGAAATCTGTCCTAATCGTTAAATATAAGCCAATAGATAACACCTTAAATACTTCAAGGTAATATTGTGAATACAATGAATGTTTATCTAATAACTCTTTTTGAAGTTCTATCTGACTTTTATCTGTATCTTTAGACTCTAACCTTTGTCGCTCCTCTTCAAAATTATCTGCAAATGGATTTTTCATTTTTACTCCCAGTTAAGTTAAGAATAATAGAACGAATTGAGGAAGTAAATAAAAAAAGGCAGAACCGCTAAAGGGTTCTGCCCTATTAAAATATATATACAAAGTATTTCTACTTCTTTGGTACTTAAAATGTGCACACTTCGACTCCGCTCAGTGTGACTTATTTATCCTTCGACAAGCTCAGGATGACAAAAGCGATATTACATCATGCCCGGCATACCGCCGCCCATGCCGCCCATACCGCCCATGTCAGGCATACCGCCGCCGCCTTTTTCTTTTTCAGGCGAGTCGGTAATGACACATTCGGTTGTAAGGAGAAGACCTGCGATAGATGCAGCGTTTTCAAGTGCGGAACGGGTTACTTTGGTCGGGTCGATAACACCGGCTTTAAAGAGATCTTCGTATTCACCGGTTCTGGCGTTGTAACCAAAAGCATCTTTTTTCAATTTGACTTCGTTGACAACAACAGAGCTTTCGACACCTGAGTTTTCAACGATCTGACGAATCGGTGATTCCAGAGCACGGCGGAGGATGTTGATTCCAACCATCTCTTCATCGGAGACTTCGACTTTATCAAGAGCGGTGATAGCACGGAGAAGAGCAACACCGCCACCAGGGACGATACCTTCTTCAACAGCAGCGCGGGTAGCATGAAGAGCATCTTCAACACGGGCTTTTTTCTCTTTCATTTCAGTTTCTGTAGCAGCACCGACATTGATAACGGCAACACCACCGGCTAATTTAGCCAGGCGTTCCTGCAGTTTTTCACGGTCGTAATCAGATGATGTATCTTCGATCTGTTTCCGGATCTGACCGATACGGCCTTTGATTTCATCAACGACTCCGGCACCTTCAACGATTGTTGTGTTGTCTTTGTCGATTGAGATTTTTTTACAGGTACCTAAATCGGAAAGAACAGCGTTATCAAGTTTGAAACCGAGTTCTTCAGAGATGACTTTACCGCCGGTAAGAACAGCGATATCTTCAAGCATTGCTTTTCTGCGGTCGCCAAAGCCCGGAGCTTTAACAGCTGCGACTTTGATTGTGCCGCGAAGTTTATTTACAACAAGAGTTGCTAATGCTTCACCGTCGATATCTTCTGAGATAATCATAAGAGGTTTACCCTGCTGGGCAACTTTTTCAAGAATCGGGAGAAGATCTTTCATGTTGGAGATTTTTTTGTCATGAATAAGAATCATCGGATCATCAAGGATTGCTTCCATTGAATCAGGATCGGTGACAAAGTACGGAGATACATATCCGCGGTCAAACTGCATACCTTCGACAACATCAAGGGTAGTTTCAGCAGTTTTAGCTTCTTCAACAGTGATAACACCATCTTTACCGACTTTTTCCATAGCTTCAGCAATCAAATCACCAATATGCTGGTCATTGTTTGCTGAGATAGTACCAACCTGAGAAATCTCAGCTTTGCCGGAAACCGGTTTGGACATACCTTTGATTGCATCGGAGATAACGATCACACCTTTGTCAATACCGCGTTTGATGGACATCGGGTTGTGACCGGCGGTAACATTTTTCAGACCTTCACGGAAAATAGCCTGGGCAAGAATTGTTGCGGTAGTTGTACCGTCACCGGCGTCATCGGATGTTTTGGAAGCAACTTCTTTAACCATCTGGGCGCCGATATTTTCAAAATTATCTTCAAGTTCGATTTCTTTGGCAACAGAAACACCATCTTTGGTGACCGTCGGGGAACCGAATTTTTTGTCTAAAATTACATTGCGGCCTTTAGGACCAAGGGTAACTTTTACTGCATTTGCTAATTTGTCCACACCTGATTTAAGTTTAGTGCGGGCATCTACATCATAATCTATTACTTTTGCCATTCTATTTAATCTCCTTGTTTAGCGATTGATTACTGCGAAAATGTCAGATTCACGCATAATGAGGAATTCTTGACCGTCGATTGCAACTTCGGTACCTGAATATTTACCATACAAGACGCGGTCACCTTTTTTAACTTCGAGATCGACTTTTTTACCGTCATCAGCTAAACGACCAGATCCGACTTCGATAATTTCACCTTCCATCGGTTTTTCTTTTGCAGTATCAGGAATAATGATTCCGCCTTTTTTAACTTCTTGTTCTTCAACCGGTTTTACGATAACACGGTCTGCAAGAGGTTGGATTTTCATAATTGTTGCTCCTTTATGTTTGTTTTAAATCTTCAACTAATTATTAGCACTCGCTTCGAATGAGTGCTAATCGGCTTTCAATATAGTAATACCACGTTTTTTGTCAAGAAGTTCCGTTAATATTAATAATATTTTACTATTTCATAAGATGTTCAGTAAAGGTATGTATAACAACAAGATACAATGGATATGCTGTTCAGGTATTTGAATCGCAAAAAATAATATTATTACAATATACGGACAATAATAGTATTATATCAAAAACAGAATATAAATCGGAGTGAAATTTGATTAAGATAAGAGGTAATTCTTCTACTTGTTAAGACGATATAGAGAGATAAGTATGAAAACTTGACTAATAACAAGATTTTCATTGTTCGAATATGAATTCTTCGTTATACTGTCGGTAAGATGAGTTACTCAATTTGCATCATTTGGATGTAGCAGGGTCTTATCATTTGGAAGGGTCATTTAAACATGTTGATACATCTCAGTAAATCTATTATTTATGCGATTCATTCGCTTTATTATATGTCCTACTATGTAAAAGACCGGCCAGTAATGGTCCGGGAACTCTGTGATGCCTTTGATTTCCCTTATGATTCTGTTTTAAAGATTCTCAGACAGCTTTCCAGAGCAAAAATCCTTATGACACATCGTGGTGCCAAAGGCGGTTTTACTCTGAGAGTGAATTTGGAAGATCTCAATTTGCTTATTTTGATTGAAGCGATTGAAGGTCCGGTTGAAGTTATGGACCCGTTACCGGATGAACTCGGCGATAAAAAACTCCGTGATACGACCCATAGTGTATTCTCCTCGTTAGTTTCTGATTACAAATCTCTATTGAAAAATATCAATTGTGACATGCTCTTTAAATGGAGAGGCCTGGAGTCACAGAATGTATCCAAATTAGACCTTGATCAGTCATTATCACGAATTATAGAAAATCAATAAAAGATAAAAATGGACGTTAAGAAATATATTAAAAAGGCGATATTAGATAGAAACAGGTAAAAGAAATACCGGTATTAACGGATTAAAATGATGATAAAAGTTATGTTTATAAAAGATACCCCTTTTTCACAACAATTGATACGAGAGATTATCAAATGATGAAAGTCATTTCAGTAAGTCTCCTTCTGGAATTAACTTTCGACTGTGGTTCTACACAGGTTTTCCCCCCTTTACCTGTACCACATTTCGTCACAGTTGATTGATTTCGTATCGAATATCCCTTTTTCTGTTTTAGTAGCACAAAAGACTGCCGACTCCCCGGCAGTCTTTTTTTATCTTCTTGAATTTTTTTCAAATTAGTATATCTTATGTAAAAGACGTTATTTGTAATCACTATTCCGAAGGCGGGGAATATGAAGAAATTTTTTATTTTAGTATTAGCAGTTTCCCTTTTGTGTTCATCATTTATTTCAGCAGAATCCCATTATGAGTTAAATCC
>QQUK01000217.1 GCA_008501655.1 Calditrichota bacterium | reverse complement strand
CACAGAGGAACTGGGTGAAATCATCACCGCCGTTAACAACAGGTGCTGAATTCATCTCAATTGAAACGTTGAATGAATCGGTACATGAGGCACCGCATGAGTCGATGCACATAATCTTTACAAACAGATCCTGATTAGAGGATGGAGTAAAGACCCAGTTACCGCCTACAAGTGAACCAGGACCGGCTAAGATTTCACAATGGTCAAAATTGCCGTCTGCATCGGTTGCGGAAACCGGTAAGGAAATTTCCTCCGGTGCACATTGGAAGAGAGTAGTGTCGTTCGGAACCTGACAGATAGGAGCCGAGTTCAGTTCGACTGTGGCAAGAACCGTGTCAACATCGGATTCACCGCAAGTGTCATATGCTTCGAGAATGAATGTATATACTCCGGCAGTGTCCGGTGTAAAGCAGATAGCAGAGCCGTTATAAGTACCGACCGGTGTCAGCATGTTCACCGTAGCGATATTGCTGTTCGGATCAGAGACTGTTACAGACCAGCAAACTTCAGTGATGTCACAGAGGTCAAACAACTGGTCCGCACCGGCATTTACAACCGGCGGGTCGTTGTTCGGAATAGTGACAGAAATAGTATCAACATCGACTGAGCCGCAAACATCGGTTACAGTTAAGATGTAAGTATATACACCTGAAGTATCCGGTATGAAGCAGATAGTGTTATTAACCGTGTCAAGAAGACCGGAGCCAACAGCGAGTTCTTCCAACGCTATATTGTTGTCAGCATCGGATGTTGTATAAGGGAGGCATATTTCGCTTGAGTCACATAGCGGGGCTGTAAAGTCAGCACCAAGTGCCACCACCGGTGAAGCATTCTGGTTTACATTATATGTCATTGTTACGGTATCAGCAGTTCCGCATGAATCTGTAACGGCGGCTGTGACGGTGTAACTGTTATTGCCGGAAGCGTTGAAACACCATTCTCCGGATGATGAAACCGTTCCGTTACCGGAGAGTCTTGCCCAGTTCAGTGAACCGCCATCCGCATCAGATGCGGAGAACTGGTAACAGATCTGACCGGATGCGCAGAGGAATGTATCAACCGGGGATGAAGGGTTAACTGCTATCGGTGCTGTATTTATAGTAACATCAACTTCGAATGTACAGGTATCAGCACCACAGGATGAATTGGCAATAACCGTTATCTGGTAGAGTCCTGATGTATCAGCCGGGAAGCAGACGTTACCGGATTGGTATGTTCCAATAGGAGAGACAGATACTGATAATCCTGAACCATTGGCTGAAACCGGAACACAGATAGAATCAGCTTCACAGAGGAACAGAGATTGAGGCGCCGGACAGCTTACAGATGCTGCTGTACCAATATTTACATTAAATGTTACCACACAGGTATCAGCACCGCAGTCTGAATCTGCTATTATTGTTATATCGTAAGTACCGGATGTATCAGCGTTGAAACAAAGTTCTCCAGCTGAGTATGTACCAAAGGAGGTGGAAACAACAGCATCAACCGGTGTAACTCCAATCATCTGGCAGATTTCATCAGCAGCGCAAAGATTAACATCTATAGGACCAGCCGGACAATTGATTGCTGCCATATCACCAAAAGTAATAGTAACAGTTGTCGTATCATAGGCGACAGCACCACAGCTATCGGTTACGGAAACTATGAACTCATAACTTCCAGCTGTTGCCGGTGTGAAACATATCTGATTATTCAGAGTATCAATTGCACCAAAACCGGAGAACATATCTTCAATAAGACCTGCTAATCCGTCGGCATCATTTGGAGTGTAGGGGATACATATTTCTGACGGAGTACAGAGCTGTGTATTTATATCAGCACCAAACGCTACGGTTGGAGCATTGTTTAAGACTATTGTAATATTTAATGTGTCTGTTGTAAGAGCACCGCAGTTATCTTCAACTTCTAAAATAAACTGGTAACTGCCTGAGGATGCCGGTGTGAAACAAACTTCTGAGCTTGCGTATGTACCCGGACCGGTGAAGTTTGTTGAAGTTATATTATTATCTACATCAGATACCGAAACGGGGAGACAAATCTCCTGAACTTCACAAAGCTCGATTGTCTGGTCAGAACCAAGGTTAACAACCGGTGCTGAATTTAGAACTACTTGTATTTCAACAGTGTCGACATCATTAGCACCGCAGTCATCAGTAACACCGAGAATGAAGGTGTATGTTCCGGACGTTGTTGGTGTAAAACAAACTTCATGGTTTGTAGTGTCAAGAGTACCGTTGGCTGAGAGCAGGGTTAAAATTCTGCCCTGACCTACATCAGGGTCATCAAGCGTGTAGCCAACACAGATTTCAGCCGGTTCACATAGATTTTGGGTCGGTAGGTTTTCGAAGTCAACCGTAGGAGCATTGTTTACCATAAACTCAACACTGAATGATGATTCACAGCTTGCTCCGCAGGCATCTTCACATCGAACCGTTACATTGACAACCTGACTTGCCGTTGGAGTATAACACCAGTTTCCTCCGGATATTGTACCCGGACCGGATGTTATCTGACAGAAGGAAAGATTACCGTCAGCATCATCTGCTGAAACAGGCAGACAAACCTGTGAAGGTGTACATTGAATGATAACAGTATCATTCGGAACATTACAAACAGGAGCATCATTTATATCAACAGTAACCGATACCGTATCATAGTCAGTTAATCCACAGTCATCGGTAGCTTTGATTTCAAAACTATACAGACCCGATGTATCCGGTGTGAAACAGATGTTGGTTCCGTTATACGAACCATACGGTGTGATCAGTTCGCAGGTTGTGAGATTTCCGTCAGCATCGGAACATGATGCCGGGAGACAAATCTCTGCAGGAGCACATTGGAATATATTTTGGTCAGCACCGGCATTTGCAACCGGAGCTTCATTAAACTCTACACAGACTATTACGGTGTCAACTGAAGAAGCAGAACAGGAATCGGTTGCCTGCAGGATAAACTCGTAACAGAAATTTGTTGTTGGGGTGAAACAGATTTGTGTGCCGTCAAATGTTCCGGTTCCTTCAATCATTTCAAACGAGAGAAGGTTGCCGTCGACATCGGATGCTGAGACATTCCAGCAGATCTCTTCAGGGGCACAGAGGAATAGATTCTGGTTTACGCCGGCATTAACAACCGGAATTGAATTGAAATTGATAGTGACATTGACCGTGTCAATGTCAACGGCACCGCAGAGATCTTCAGATTCGACTATAAACTGATAAACACCGGATGTATTCGGGTAGAAACAAATTTTACTGTTTAATGAATCAACGACGCCATTACCTTCAGTTATGGTTAACGTTGAAAGATTATTGTCTAAATCAGAGACGGTATATGGTACACATACCGACTGTCCCTGACAAAGAGAGATTGTTGTATCATTACCAAAACTGAATATTGGAGCATTGTTTAAGGCAACATTGAATGTCACAGAAACTGTGTCAGAAGCACCGCAGGAGTCGGTAACAACTGCTGTTGCCGAGTAGGCACCGGAACCGGATGTATTAAAACAGAATTCACCGGATGAGGAAACAGTTCCTGCACCGCTGAGTTTGTTCCAAACTAAAGTTCCGCCGTTTGCATCTGCTGCTGTAAACTGATAACAGAGAGATGTGTTCGCACAGATAAATGTGTCAATTGATGCCGGAGGAGTATCAGCAATCGGGGCATCGTTTATAACAACGTCGGCAACAAGAGTACAGCTGTCTGAACCGCATGATGTTGATGCGACGATAGTAATCTCATAATGACCGGATGTATCTGCAGGAAAACAGATCGAACCGGATTGATAAGTTCCAATCGGGGAAACAGAAACGGAAACACCGCTGCCGTTAATACCTACCGGAATACAAATAGAGTCAGCTTCACAGATAAATATATTCTGTGCTGATGGACAGTTGACTTGAGCAGCTTCGCCGATTGTTACGTTAAACTGGACAAGGCAGGTATCGGAGCCGCAGGATTCATCAGCGATAACTTCAACAAAGTATGTTCCGCTTGTGTCAGCTACAAAACAGAGTTGACCGCTATTGTAGGAACCGAGTGATGTCGTCACTGTTGCGGAGACCGGAGAGATTCCAAGCATATAGCAAACGGTGTCGGCAGCGCAGAGATTAACATCTATAGGACCTTCGGGACAGACTATTGATGCTGACTGTCCGAGTGTGACGGTAATAGTTAAAGTGTCAGCACCAACAGCTCCGCAGGAGTCTGTCGCTGAAACGATAAATTCATAATCACCGCTTGCTCCCGGTGTGAAACAGATCTGGTTAAGGGAAGTGTCAATGCTGCCGAAACCTGAGACCATTGATTCTGAAAGACCACTCATTCCCTGTAAATCGGAAACGGTATAATCTATACATATCTGGTCAGCAGCACATAATGAATATGCTGTGTCGTTTCCAAGAGAAACAACCGGAGCATCGTTAATAGTTATATTATAAGTTTTTGTTGTTGTGTCAGCAGCTCCGCATGGATCTGTAACAACTACCGTGATGTCATAACTGCCGTTACCGGTCGGAGTGAAACAATAGTAACCGGCTGTTGTCAAAGTGCCTGTTCCGGAGAGCAATGACCAGGTCAATGATTCGTTTTCAGGGTCGGATGCCATAAACTGATGACATACTTCCGTAGCGAGACATTGGAAGATATTTATCGGAAGCGGAGAATCGGTAGCAATAGGAGCCTGGTTTATATTTATATCGTATGTCACAGTGATAGTATCGGAAGCACCGCAGGTATCAGTCACTGCAGTGACAGTCTGATAAGTTCCACTCGTTGCCGGAGTGAAGCAGAGTATGCCATTTGAGGAAACAGAACCAACGCCTGAAATAAGTGACCAGGTCAACGGTCCACCATTTACATCGGTTGCAGTGAGGGTATCACAGAGCTCTTCTGATGCACAAAGTGATGCGGAAATTGTGTCCGGCTGAGTAGCAACCGGTGCATCGTTTAAGCCGATAGTTACCAGGACTGTATCATAATCTTCAGAACCACAACTATCGACTGCATGGATGATAAATGAATAAACACCTTCGTATGTCGGGGGGAAGCAAATTTGGTTTCCGGACAATGTACCGATTGGTGAGACAAGTTCAGTAAGAGCGAGGTCATTGTCAGCATCTGTAAATGTAACACCAAAACAGACCTGGCCGAAACTGCAGAGGAATTCTTAGAAGTCAGCACCGGCATTGGCAACCGGAGGATTGCCTAAGGAAACGGTAATAAAAGCTGTGTC
>QQUK01000351.1 GCA_008501655.1 Calditrichota bacterium | reverse complement strand
GGTGATAGCGATAACTTTGTCATCTTTTTCGGCGAGTTCAATCATCGTATCACCGAAAATTTTGGTATACGCCGGACGCCCTTTCGATTTTGGAGCAAGCTCTCCGGTTACCTTGTCAAATTTACCGACACCATGATATTTGAACGCATTACCTTCGGCAGGTTCATACCCTTTCCCTTTGGTTGTCGCTATATGCAGCATCAAAGGACCGGAAAGATGTTTCAAATCTTCAAATGTCTTCACCAACAAAGGTAAATCATGACCATCAATCGGACCAAAATACCGGAAGCCAAGTTTCTGGAAAACCATTCCGGGTACCAGCAGACCTTTGATAGAGTGTTCTATTTTAGTGATCGTATCCCTGATTTTATCACGCCGTTTGAATTTTCCAGTCAAATCCCAGATTTCAGAACGGAGTTTATTAAATTTTTCATCAGCTAAAATCGTAGTCAGATATTTTGAGATAGCACCGACATTTTTAGAAATCGACCAGTTATTATCATTGAGAACGACAATCATATCTTTTTTCAAAGCACCGGCATTATTAAGACCCTCAAAAGCCAATCCACCGGTCATGGAACCATCACCGATAACCGCGATGACTTTATGGTCAAGTCCGGCATTATCCCGCGCTGCAGCAAAACCGAGGGCTGTTGAGATTGAGGTCGAGGCATGTCCGGCTCCAAAACAGTCATATTCTGACTCGGAACGCTTGGCAAACCCGGCTAAACCGCCATATTGACGGATTGTATCTATTTTATCTTTCCGGCCGGTTAGAATCTTATGACCGTACACCTGATGACTCACATCCCAGAGAATTTTGTCCGTCGGGAGGTTGAAGACATGGTGCATCGCTATCGTAAGCTCAACTGCCCCAAGGTTTGACGCCAAATGACCGCCTGTTTTGGAAACAGCCGATATTATTTCCTGACGGAGTTCATCCTGGAGCTGAAGGAGCTCATCTAAGGTCAATTTGCGGGTGTCAGCCGGTGAATTTATTTTTGATAAAATACTCATTCTAATTTAGATACGAAAATTTACTCAAATTGCAACTATTTATTTCTCTCCCCGATAAACCTCGCGAGATGTATCAGGACATTATTATCATACTCATTTACCAATGCCACCGCATCTGTAATCAATTTCTGGGCATCAGCTTTTGCAGTCTCCATTCCGACTGCTCTGGGATATGTAGCTTTTTTATGCTCATCATCAGCACCGACATTTTTGCCAAGCGTCTCGGTATCCCCTTCGACATCCAGAATATCATCGATAATCTGAAAAGCCAATCCGATTTTTTCAGCATATTTAGTCAGTTTATCCATTGTATCATCATTGGCACCGGCAAGAATCGCTCCGATACGTACCGAAGCCCGAATCAACGCACCTGTTTTACGAGTATGGATATTGATAATATCCTCTTTGGTGACATCCTTTCCCTCAGCCTCGACATCAGCCATCTGACCGCCGATCATCCCCGATGTTCCCAAAGCATGGGCAAGTTCCACTACCACCGAGGTCGACCCGGTTGAAGCAATCAGATTAAACGCTATATCATGAAGGGCGTCACCGGCTAAAACAGCCGCAGCCGTTCCGAATTTTTTATGACAGGTCGGCATTCCCCGCCGAAGGTCGTCATCATCCATACAAGGTAAATCGTCATGAATCAGCGAATAAGTATGCACCATCTCAAGGGCAGCCATTGCATAATGTATCGGAAGGTCATCCCCTTCGGTCTCTCCTCCGCAATATTCATAAGCAGTATACGCAAGAATCGGACGAAGCCGTTTACCGCCGGCAAGTGTTGAATAACGCATCGCTTTATGCAGAATAACCGGTTCCAGTGATTCATCAGGAAGATACCGTTCAAGCAGAGAATCAGTCTGTTTTTTGATTTTCTCTAAATAATATTTGATGTCGATAGTCTTAGCGGGCATCTACTCGATTTCCTCGTTTTCAAAATCATCTTCAACCAGAGCACCGTTTTTTTCGGTGATGATTTTAATTTTCTTTTCCGCTTCGGATAATTTTCCGTCACAGAACTTTGCGATTTCCAATCCTTCGGTGTAGAGATCGATAGATTCCTCAAGAGGCTGTTCACCCGATTCAAGAATTTCGGTTATCTCTTCAAGTCTTTCCAATGCTGACTCGTAATCTTTATACTTCTTTTTCGCTGTCATATTTAATTATTTTTCAGTTTTTTTTCAATTTTCGAGATTAATCTGCCGTCGGTCAAAATCGTTTCCATCTCATCTCCAACAGCAATATCATCAATTTTATTAACTAAATCGCCGCTTTGGCTCCTTGAAACCGAATAACCGCGGGCAAGAACTTTCAAAGGTGACAATGAATCCAAACGGGCAACAAGCAAAGATAATCGGTTTTTATGTCCAATGAAAGAGTTTTTTCCGGACGATGTAAGCATCCGCGTCAACGAATCCAGATGCTGTTGTCTCTGCCGTACCATATCCATCGGTTTTGCAAATACCGGTCGCTCAAGAAGCGAACTCAGATAATCGCGGGCATTCTCAACCATATTTTTTAACGAAACCGTTTGCTGATAAACGAATCCCTTAAGCTGTGATTCAAAATCTTTTTTCGACCAGACCGCTAATTCCGCTCCGGCTGATGGAGTTGGTGCCCGCAAATCGGACACATAATCAGCAAGCGTTGTATCAATCTCATGACCAACTGCTGAAATCACCGGGATTCGGGAATTGAAAATAGAACGGACGACCTCTTCGGTGTTGAAGTTCCATAAATCCTCAAGCGACCCGCCTCCACGTCCGGTTATAATAATGTCGATATCATCACGGGAATTAAAATAGTCGATTCCTTTGGCAATCGTCAACTCTCCGCCATCCCCCTGTACTTTTGCCGGGTAGATAATCAGCTCGACCGATTTATTGCGCCGTCTGGAAATCTGGATAATATCCCGAATCGCCGCCCCGGTTGGTGAGGTCACCACTCCGATTTTCTGGGCAAACGGCGGAATCTCTTTTTTATGCGATGGGTCAAACAGCCCCTCACCGGAAAGTTTTTCATACAACTGCCGGAAGGCAAGCTCAAGCTCGCCGACTCCTACCGGTACAATTTTGCGGACATTGAGCTGATATGACCCGCCTTTTTCGTAGACGTTGATATCACCGTATGCGAGGATTTTCTGACCATTTTCCGGTTCAAATTTCAGCTTTGCCCCGACTGAACGCCAGATTGTGAGTTTGATGACGGCGTTTTCATCTTTGAGAGTCAGATAGCGATGTCCGGAACCATGATGCAGATAGCCGGTCACTTCCCCTTCAACCCAGATATTGTTGAACGACTCTTCGAGCTGTCCTTTTATCATTTTGGTAATCGCCGTTACCGTATACGCCTTTGGTTGATTTTGCATGGTGGGAAGATATGGTGAATAGGTTATGTGGTCAACAATAAGATATAATTGTCATTATTGATTTTATTGTAGGGCAGAACCCTTTAGCGGTTCTGCCATTTTCCCCTCGCCTTCTGAATCTTCAGTTTTAATTGTAGGACAACAAAAGAAAATAATTGTGATATTTGCTTACAATCTGTCACCCTGAGCTTGTCGAAGGGTGCTCATTTAAATTCCTCTCTATCAAGAAGAAAATAATTGTGTGGGCGGCAGACGCCCTCGTCTGCCCCTTACCTGCGAATGCGGGTATCCAGACAAAACCCCGTATTCTTGACATCGTAAAACATTGACTTTCCGACGTAGGTCAACCCGCCGAGGCGGGCTACGCTCTTGACATTTTAACTTTTCAAAATCTATTTAAAACAGGTGGGACACCAAATCTAATAGCATATTTTTTTAATTCTTCTTTTTCTCTTTCATCTGGATTATCATCTTGAATCAAAGTTATGCACAACCTTTCGAACGGAAATCTCTTTCTTATATTGATGTTGAACTCATTATTATACCTCCTACCGCAAATATGACTTTGACCCAAAGTGTTTGGATTTAAACTTCTAATCAGAAAGTTTATTCTTCGTGAAAAAAGAGTAGTCTTACCTATATACAATATACCATCTTCATCAAGTTCTAAAACTCTAGGAATTTTTATTATCTTTTCTAACTTATCATCAAAACATTGAATTTTATAAATTCCATAATTTGATTTGATATCTTCTGGAATATTTTCCCAAAAGTTACTTTTTGAAACTAAAACTTTATTCATATTTATATCCCATTTTTAAATGGATTCATGATTTAGCTATATTAAATAATTGTTAATAGTGACTTTTGTATAACTCATCAATAGCTTGTACTAATTTTTCCATAGTTGGAAGTTGATTACCTTGTCTATATATCTCATTCACTACTTCTTTAGCTCCATAAGCATTTTTCATTAATTTACTTGGAGAAAATTCAAAATTATTAGCAATAGCATCTCGATATTTATAAAAAATTTCTTTTGACCCTAAATCATCAATTAATTCATTTTCGATATCATTTTCGAAGACAGCCCATTCCTCATTGATTTGTGTTTTAGGGAAATTATCTTCTGGGCCACCAACTAATCTTAATAACTGATGATTTAATTTAATCGCTTGTGTCCCACCGTCCTTATCTTTCTTTCTAGAATCACCATCAAATATGATATAAGTTGGTATTTTTAATCCTTTAAAAATCACACTTGGTCTATCTAAATTCGATTTTCCAACAACTGGTACTATTACAATATTTTTTTTATTCCATTCTAGATTTAATATTTCGGAAACAGTAACAAGAACACCAACATCAGCCGTACCTTCGACTAGCACAACTAAATCGGCAAAATAACCTTCATTCACAATAGTGTTCATAGTTGAAATAGGTCTTGCGACAAATGTATTTCTTGTAAACAAACGTGCGTCCGCGTGAGAGATTCTAGCTAATTCCTTGGCTGCTTCTTCTAATGTAAAATGAATTATATCACATTTTAAAAATTGAGTCTCATGGCATCTAACGTTATTAACTTTTCTAATTAAATCAAAATTAGGAATATCAACAAAATAAGGAGAATGAGTACAATACAAAATCTGATTTTTTTCTCCTAAACCTTTTTCAGGAAACTCAGTAAGTTGTTTTAATAACTCATATAAATATTTGCATCTTGAAGGTGGAAATATAATTCAGGTTCTTCAATGGCAATTATCATATCAGGGCTTTCCACACTTGAATCATTACTTGACTCCGTAGTTTTAATTGTACTTGCTAATGCTAAATGCTGAAGAAGTGAACTAACCA
>QQUK01000082.1 GCA_008501655.1 Calditrichota bacterium | reverse complement strand
ACACCAAGCAGAGTCTGGTGTCTTTTACCGGAATGCAGACCCTTAAGAAGTTGTTTGATAGCATCCGGCTGGTCACCTTTTGGCTGATATTTGGAAACAAGCTGAAATTCTGATATATCGCTCAATTATTAGGATCCTTTTAGCAATTTCGTTCTGATTTATATAATCTCACAATATATCAGTTTGTTCCCGTTCTGGCAATCACAAATAGCTGGAAATGAACAATTTACGAATTTTAATTGGAACCGTTCCGAATAATCAGAGTTTAATTGTTGAATAGATTTGAGAATGAGCTGTATAACAGTGAAAAATTGCCTTGACTTAGGAACTGATTTTATTACTTTTTACAGCTTAACTTTAAGTAAGCTAATAATTTCTAAAATTTGGAGAATACAGATGTACGCTGTTTTTCAATTATCAGGTTTTCAATACACCGTCGAAGAAGGTGAGACTATTAAAGTGCCCCTTCAGGACGTCAAAGTTGGTGATAAAATTGACATAAATGATATTCTTTTAGTCAAAACATCAAACGAAGCAGTTGTTGGTTCACCGTTTGTAGAAAATGCTAAAATCGAAGCTGAAGTTCTCACTCACGGCAAAGATGATAAAGTCCTTATCTATAAATACAAACGCCGCACAAAATACCGCCGCACTCAGGGGCATAGACAGGATTTTTCAGAAATAAAAATTAATAAAATTGTAGCGTAATGACAAAATACAGAGCAAGGATAGCTCTCACACTCTTATTACTCCTATTTGCTTTTGTAACAGTTGCTCAAGCCCAGCAGGAATATAGAGTTGTTGAAGTTGCCGTCGAAGGTAATAAAGTAGCATCAAAATCATTGATACTCGGTGTCTCCAATATCGATTTAGGTTCACCGCTTTCACCATCATCGACTTCAACAACAATCAGAAGGTTATTCGGGCTTGGTATATTTTCAGACGTACGCATTGAAGCCGAAGAAGTCCACGGCGGTCTCAAAGTCTATATCATCGTTAAAGAACTCCCGAAACTTTCCGGGCTGGAATTCAAAGGGAACGACAAAATATCCACCGATGATTTCAAAGATAAATTATCATTAGGGGTTGGCGGTTATATCTCCCCGTATCTGATGGAACAGAAACGGAATGAAATCAAAGATATGTACGCCAAAAAAGGTTACTTCCAGGCACAGGTTCAGGCAGATTTGGAATATTCGGAAGATTCTTCCAGAGCAATCTTAAAATATTCTATTGATGAAAAGTCTAAAGTCAAAGTTGAAAAAGTTTTCTTAGAAGGTAATGAACGGGTTCCTGATAATGACATCATCAAGAAGATGCGCAACAGAAAACGCGGATTCCTCAAAAGCTCAGACTTTGCTCAGGATAAATTTGATGAGGATAAAGAAAAAATCATTGAAGAGTTTCATAAAAAAGGATACATCGACGCCTATCTTATCTCCGACTCCATGACAATTGACACGACAACAAACCGGATGAGAATTTACTTAAAAGTATACGAAGGCCCTCAATATTACTTTGGTGATGTGACCTTTACAAACAACAAAGAGTTACCGGAAGAATACCTGCGTAAAAAACTAAAATACTCTGAAGGTGATATCTTTAACGCCGAAAACTACGACAAAACTATTGAAGAATTTTATTCAGCGTACTACGATATCGGTCATCTTCATATCAGACTCTTAGACAACAGAACGACAAAAAATGATTCCATCATAGATATTAACTACGATATAACCGAAGGTCTCCCCTCTCATATCAACCTTGTTAAGATTGTCGGAAACCGGAAGACCAAAGACCATGTTATCCGTCGTGAAATTTCAGTCCTTCCCGGCAGTAAATTCAACCGGGAACTTCTGATTCGTTCGGTACGTGATGTAATGGCGCTAAACTATTTTGGAAATGTAAATCCGGTTCCCCTTGATTTGCCTAACGGTGATGTTGATGTTGAATTCCAGGTAGAAGAAAAACAGACCGGTCAGGTCTCAGCCGGTGCCGGGTACAACAGTCAGGATAAAGTTGTCGGTAATCTCGGTTTAGGTATTCCGAATTTCAGAGGGATGGGTCAGTCGATAAATTTCAATACTGAATTTGGCAGCCGCAGGTCTTCGTTCTCACTTTCGTTCACCGAACCATGGCTGTACGGACGCCCGACGCTTTTTGGCGCAG
This sequence comes from Calditrichota bacterium, assembly GCA_008501655.1. Lineage (GTDB taxonomy): Bacteria > Zixibacteria > MSB-5A5 > GN15 > FEB-12 > QQUK01. Next base: position 19,506 of record QQUK01000082.1, on the reverse strand, counting down.
ATATCTATTCCATCAAACGGGATTGGTATGACGACTATACTGAGTTCCGTCAGGGTGCATCAATACGGTTTGGTAAACGTCTGCGCTGGCCGGACAACTACTTCAGAGCTTTTGCATCGTATCGAATTGAACGGGACAAATATGAAGATTTTTCCGAGAGTTTCCGGATAGCCCAATCCTATAAAGATTATTACCAACATCCTACTTTGAAGGCAGATAGCACCTACAATTACACTTATTTTACGAGGTATGATTCTTTGATAGGAACATATACGGATAGTGTTGTGACTCAGACATATGACCCGTTAGTTCACGACCCGTATCCCGGTTCAATTTTGAATTATGAAGACAATTGGAACACAGCTTCAAGGATTTCATTTACTATCACCAGAGACTCAAGAAACCTTCCTGAATTTGCCACCCGAGGTTCACAGTTCTCCTATACATTTGAAAAGACCGGTGGATTTTTAGGCGGATATTGGAACTATACCAAACATAAAGTATCCTATGCTCATTTTATCCCCCTGTTCTGGAAGTTTGCAATTGCAGCAAAAACCCAGTTCGGTGCTATTTTTACTCCAGGTGATGTCGGTGACGAACGTATTCTTCTCTCTGACCGGTTTACTCCGGGTGGAGTTGCCTATGATGGAATTATTCGTGGATATGATGACGGCTCTATTACTCCGGATACTCTTTTAAGGCAGGATTCTGTTATTTATTATATTGTAGATACAGCTGATTACAGAACAATTGACCCGTTTAATCCGAATGATTCAACCACTTATACAAGGGATACTGTAGTCTATTCTGCAGCAGGTCTGCATACCCGTGTCCGTGGTAACTTCATGCTGATATCCAATGTAGAATTACAATTTCCTGTTATCAGTCAGCAGGTTTACTGGCTCTTTTTCTTTGATGCCGGTAACTCCTGGCAAAAATTTGAAAATATTAAACCGTTTACACAATTGTATACAGCGGGAGGTTTTGGTATCCGAATAGCTGTGCCGGGAATAGGCACAATCGGGTTTGACTTTGCAAAACCGTTTAATAATATTAGAAGTCAGGATAATGGGTGGCGAACCCATTTCCAAATTGGTACAACGTTTAAGTAAATAACAAAAACAGATAAAGAGGTAATTATTATGAAAACAATGATGAAACTTCTACCGGTAGTCTTACTATTATTAGTTGCGTTTGCTGCCGTACCGCAGGTAAATGCTCAGGGCATAAAAATCGGTTATGTCGATGACCAGCGTATTGTTCAGGAATACAAAGCTTTCCAGAAAGCCCAGCAGGAATGGGATCTTGAACAGACCGCTTGGGAAGAAGAAGCTCAATCAAAACAGCTTGAAATCCAGGAGCTCCTTGATGAGTATGATAAGCAGAAACTAATTCTTTCTGATGAAAAGAAAAAAGAAAAAGAAGCAACAATCAGAACCAAACAGGAAGCTCTTGATGCTTACACCCGTCAGGTTTTTGGTCCCGGCGGCACCGCTGAAAGAAAACAGCAGCAGCTTTTAGTCCCGCTTCAGGATAATGTCACCAAAGCAATTGAAGCAGTTGCTATTGAAGGTAACTATGATGTAATCTTTACGGTAACGTCATCCGGGCTTGGTTATATCAAAGAAATCTATGACATAACTGAAAAAGTTCTCTCACAGCTGGATAATATTGAACAGTAAGTTTACATATACACTTTCCGAATTAGCCGAAAAAATCGGCGCACAAATTGACGGGGACGGCAGCCTGAAGATAAACTCGGCTGCCCCTGTTGATGATGCCTCTGAAGGTGCAATTACATTTATCGCTAATGCTAAATACATCAAACATCTCGAATCGACAAAAGCATCAGCAATCATTTTAGATACAGATACAGAAGCTTCGAATATCTCTGTTCTCAGGCATAAAAATCCATACCTCGCTTTTGCAATGGTGATTGATATCCTTTTCCCTGAACTTCCTGATGTACATGAAGGAGTTCATGCCTCTGCTGTAATTGACGAAAATGTCTCAATTGCTGATGATGCCAGAATCGGACCGTTTACTCATATCTGTTCGGGTAGTTCTGTCGGTAGTGAGACCAGGATTGTGTCATCGGTTTACGTCGGTCGGAATGTCTCAATCGGAAACAACTGTATCATCTACCCCGGTGTTCGAATCATGGATGATACCGTAATCGGGAATAATGTCATTATCCATTCATCAACAGTCCTCGGCTCTGATGGTTTCGGATTCGCTGAATCTGATACAGGTTTGAAAAAGATTAAACAGATTGGCAATGTTGTTATTGAAGACCATGTTGAAATCGGTTCAAACTGTTCGGTCGATCGGGCTGCCCTTGGTTCAACAAAAATCGGCTTAGGAACGAAGATTGACAACCTGGTACAGATTGGTCATAATGTCGAGGTCGGAAGACACTCAATTATCGTCTCCCAGGTCGGGATTTCAGGTTCTACAAAAATCGGCAACGGTGTTGTAATAGCCGGGCAGGTAGGTGTAGCCGGTCATCTTGAGATCGGAGACAGCGTACAAGTAGGTGCTCAATCCGGAATAGCGAAATCAGTTCCGCCGGGATCAAAAATATTCGGTTCACCCGCCCGGGATATACTGCTGACAATGCGCATCGAAGCATCGCTTTCCCGATTGCCTGATCTTTTCAAACGGGTTAGAAAGCTGGAACAGAATAAATAGTTATAAAGCTATATTCTCTTCAATTTTCGCAACCCGCTCCCAGTTTTCCTCCATCCTTTTCACATTAATCAAAATCCCGTCATCACCTTTTTTAGCGGCACGCGACCTGATATCCTGCAGAAGGTCCCATTGCTGACGATTTATAATTTTGATTTGTGATGCCCGACTGTTCCAATGTCCGATTGCGATATTTAATTCACTGGTGATCTGTTCAAGATTGGTATTTGAAACATCCGGTCTGAATACTCCCTCAAGATTTCCTTCACCAAATGATTTGATTCTTTCGGCAATGATTCCCGCCGGTGCTTTACTTTTGGATAGCGGGATGATATTCATTATTGAAATAGAAGTGATTGCCGCTATTGCTGCTGAAATCATATACGGCATTAAAGTAATTAAAGCTAATTCCAACTGACTGTATATTTCAACGACTTCTTCATTATATAATACATTATTGTGAAACCAGATAATACCTGTTGAAAGTAATAACGCAGATGTAGCCAAAAATCCGATTTTTCTGCCTATCGATTCCGGATGGTCGACATTTTCATTAAGCTGACCAATTGCGAGAAGTTTTGACATCTTGTTAATCTCCTATTTTATCAAGTTACCTGATATTTCAAACCTCTCTATCGGTTTCGACTAAAAAAAATGTAAAGTTGAGTAGTATTTCCAGACAACTCACAGGTCATCTTTTGAGCAATAAAAAAAGCCTTGTAGTCAATGACTTACAAGGCTTTCTAATATCTAATTGTTTAAAACTTACTCAGAATGGGAGATCATCATCACCGCCGCCTCCGCTCGCTGGCGGTCCGGACGGCATATCTGCCGGAGGTGATTGAGAATAAGATGAAGAGTCATCAGAAGATGAAGACGAGCCGCCACGGTCACCGATAAACTGGAAACTCTGCACAACTACTTCTGAGATGTACTTTTTGTTTCCTTCTTTATCATCATAGCTTCTGTTTGCGATTCTCCCTTCGATGTATACCTGTTTACCTTTAACAAGGTATTCTTTCATAACTTCAGCCTGACGTCCCCACGCAACAATATTATGCCATGTTGTCGATTCCTGTTTCTGGCCGTCCTGCCCTTTCCAGTTTTCGCTTGTTGCGAGTGAAAATGTTGCAAATGCTTTTCCGCTCTGGGTATATTTGAGCTCCGGATCTTTACCGAGGCGTCCTATTAAAATAGCCTTGTTTACTGACATATGTCCCTTTCTTTACCGTATTTCCGGCACTTTGAATTTCCAATTTATATATAAATATAATAGCGAAATCTGAAACAATCAAGTATCCAAACTTCAATTCTCAACTTAAACTGACAGCAGCTGTCAGTGAGCATAAATTTGTGATACAGAATGAGCTTATTTAATGCTTGAATCATACCGTAATTTCCCTTATTCTGTGTCAAAATAAAAAGGATTCAAAATGCATGACAAAAATATTAAAGATGTAATCAAGACCTTAACCCGTTTTTTGACGGGAAATCTGCTGAAGACCGGACTTGACGGTTATGTCATCGGGTTATCTGGCGGTATTGATTCAGCTGTTTCAGCTGCGCTTGCTGTCAAAGCTGTAGGGCAAGAAAAAGTATTCGGTATAATGATGCCATATAAAACGTCATCTGAAAATTCCGTTACCGATGCCCAAGAGCTTATCAAACAACTTGGCATTGAACATACTTTGATTGAGATTTCACCGATGATTGATATTTATTTTGATAAAATAGATGATTCCAACAAACTCCGGGCGGGAAATAAAATGGCCAGGGAGCGGATGTCTATTGTCTTTGATTTTGCCCACAAGATGAACCGTTTAGTGCTTGGTACCGGCAACAGAACCGAAATCGCTTTAGGCTATACTACTCTGTTTGGTGATTCTGCCTGTTCTGTCAATCCGCTTGGGGAATTATATAAAACCGATGTCCGGGCTGTTGCCAAAGAGCTCACTATCCCTGAATCAATCCAAGTTAAAGCTCCATCAGCGGACCTCTGGTCCGGTCAGACGGATGAGAGTGAAATCGGGGTTACGTATGCGGAAATAGACAAACTCTTAGTTGAACTTTTAGATAATAGTAATTTTTCTATGGCGTCGTTGAGCGCAAAAGGGTTTACGACAACAGATATCAGCCGGGTTGTTTCACTAATCAATCTGAATTCTTTCAAACGGAATCTGCCGCCAATTGCACCGCTTGGTAAATCTGAAATCCCTGATAAAATTCAGCTGCAGGAATAACATTGGCTGAGCAAACCGGAACTATATTCTCGTACCTACTCCTATTGGTAACATGTCAGACATTACCTCAAGAGCTATAGATACTTTACAAGCAGTTGATATCATAGCTTGCGAGGATACAAGACATTCCGGTTCATTTCTCAAAAAGATAGATGTCAAAAAAAAACTGGTCAGCTATCATGAGTTCAATGAATCCGAACGGGCATCCCAGCTTCTTTCAGAACTTAAATCGGGAAAAAATATAGCTGTTATCACCGATGCCGGTTCTCCCGGAATCTCTGACCCGGCGTACCGTATAGTAAAAATCGCTGTTGAAAACGATATTGAGATTATCCCTCTCCCCGGTCCAACAGCGTTGATTCCGGCATTGACTGCTTCAGGGTTGCCGACCGACCGTTTTTTCTTTGAAGGATTCCTTTCAAACAAAAAAGCTGCCCGTCAAAAAAGATTATCCCAGTTAGTCGATTTCCCTCATACAATTCTATTTTATGAATCACCTCATCGTATTGAAAAAATGATTGCTGACGTGCTGGAAGTCTTCGGTAACAGACAAGTATGTGTGGCACGGGAAATATCCAAAAAATTTGAACAGTTTCTTCGCGGGGATGCTGAGTCGGTTCTGGCACAAATTAAAGCAAAACCACTCAAGGGTGAGATTGTTGTCGTTGTTGAAGGAAATAGGGATAAAAAATGATATACAGAAAAAAACACCCTTACCTCTATGAATGTCTGATTTGTGCTTATTGCTGGCTGATGGTAGGATTTATTCTCTTTTTTGCTGACCCTATTCGCACCTATCTCAGAGAACTGATTTTTTACCTTTCCATCTCAGCTATCACACTTCTAATTGTAATGTACATTGATGATTCCAAAAACCGCATTAACAAATTTATCCGATATTTTTTCCCGGGCATCATGTTCTCCTTCTTTTACACCGTAACCGGGTCATTGATGTTTTTAATCCATGACTCCTTTTATGACTGGCAGTTAACAGCGTTTGAACTTTCCCTCTTTGGTGTGTATCCTACATATTATATCGACCAGCATTTATTAAATGTTGTCCTAACTGAAATAATCTCGTTTTGTTATTTCAGTTATTATTTCATGATACCGGTTTTTATGATTACTCTCTTTTTCAAAAAAGAATATAAAATTTTGATCAGCTCGCTGGCTTCGATTTGTATAATGTTTTTCAGTTCCTATCTTTTGTTTTTCCTTTATCCGATAGAAGGTCCCCGCTGGCATTTTGCCGGACAATACACAAATACAATCGATGGTCCCTTTTTCAGACAGATGGTAGAATTTGTCATAGCAAACGGTGCTGTTCGAGGCGGGTGTATGCCGTCATCCCATTTTGGGGTTGCTCTGGTTATCTGGATGTATTGTTATAGATATTTCCGGAAAACATCCTGGGTTATCATGCCGTTAGTAATAGGGCTTGGAATAGGGACGGTATGGGGACGGTTTCATTATGTCTCCGATGTATTCATCGGAGGAATGATCGGACTTATTGGAACTTTGATTGTTTGGAAATATGAAGCTATTACAGAGTATAAAACTCAGAAACTAAAGTCTGTCGATACGACGGAAAGCACCACATAGGAGTTATCAGATGTGTCCTGAATTATTTGACATTGGACCGATACCGATTCGAAGTTATGGTCTTACCTTAGCAATCTCCTTTTTCCTTGGAGTCTTGTATGTAAAGTATGTCACCAAAAGAGACGGGAAAGACTTTGAACCTTACCTGAACCTTTCCTATATTATCATATTTGCCGGTGTTATCGGTGCCAGAGTCTCCTATGTGCTTTTTCATCTTTCTGAATTCCAGGGACGTTGGCTGGATACATTCAATCCGTTTGGAGGGAATGAGTTTGGTATCGCCGGATTAAATCTGTATGGTGGAGTTCTTCTTTCGATTATCTCGACATATCTCTATTGTAAATTCAAAAAGATGAATATACTGGAGGTATTCGATTACTTTTCTCCGACTTTAGCTTTAGGCTTAGGCATTACCAGAATCGGCTGCTTTTTAAATGGATGTTGTTTTGGAACACCAACTGACCTCCCCTGGGGTATTTCATTCCCGGAAGGTTCTATCCCTTATTATGTCTTCAATTCAGAACATCTGCACCCTTCGCAAATATACAGTTCATTGTATGGTTTAGGACTCTTTTTTCTGCTCCATTTCCTGATGACCAGAAAGAAATTTAATGGTCAGCTTGTAGCCCTTTTATTCATGGTTGAAGCTCTCTTCAGGTACCTGATTGAATACGTCCGATATTATGAAGATGCTATGTATGTTTCGATTTTCGGGATGCATCCGACTTATAACCATTTGATATCTATCTCGCTGTTTTTGTTGGGTTTAACGATTTATCTTGTGCAAAATCAAAAAACTACCAAAAAAGCCTGATTTTCAGCTATTTATTCAATTATTTTTAAATTTTTTTAAAGATTATATTTGGATAAAAATAATCCACTATTTACCCGAATATCGCTGATTCTAAAGCATTATTTCACTACTTGAAAATAAATCACTGTCATATATGGACTTAAGCCTCTTCTTATGTGATAAAATTCACAATTTTATACTTTACTTTGTTTGTTAGTAACCGATATACTTATCAAAAGAAATGACAAAACTGTGACAAAAAATAAATGAATGGAACGCCTATGAAATCTAAAAAACAACAAACATGGAGTCTTGTTTGCCTCTTTGCTTTGCTTTCCGTTTTTCTTTTCAGCTCAATCGGATTTGCTGCTGAATTGATAGATAACGAGACATGTCTGACCTGCCATGAAGGTCTTGATCAGACATTGGCAATGACTCCACACCAGTTGACCAATGATCAGATATTATGTGTTTCCTGCCATACCGGCGGTGAAGTTCATATTGAAGATCCTTCGGCTGAAAACATTATTAATCCTCAAAACTCCTTTGGTGAAGATGCTCTGAATAATTGCTATACCTGTCATAAGCCTCATACCGGTATGGGTAATTTTGGGTTTGATATGCATAGCTCCCAGGGAATGAATTGTTCATCCTGCCATAAAGTACATGGCAGTAATAAATCTTTACTGTTAGACAATAAAGCATCTTTCTGTCTCCCCTGTCATACTGAGATGAAACTTGCATTCTCACGCAAGTCAAATCATCCGGTGAATCAGGAAGCAGTTAACTGTCTTTCCTGTCATACAAACAGTACAGATGTGAACAATGATTTTGCTTATGATCTGGAACGTACCTGCGAGGGTTGCCATCAGGAGCAGGCTGGTCCATTCATGTTTGAACATGATGCTGCTAATTCTTATATGGTTGGCGGCACCGGTTGTATTGAATGTCACGATCCTCACGGGTCTGAAAATGACAATCTGTTAAAACAACCGGGTGACAACCTTTGTAATTCCTGTCACTTTGAACAAACGCATACAACAGCACATCCGGGAAGAGATTATCAGAACTTTAATTGTGTCTCCTGCCATACAGGATTCCACGGTTCGATGGTCAGCAATCTTCTTTTGGATCCATACTTAGATCAGAAACTGTTTGATAACTGCTATCAGAGCGGCTGTCACTCACTGAATAAATAAGGAGAGGAAAGATGAAACTGAATAAATCAATTTTCCTGATTCTTTGTCTCTTCGCAACACCACTGCTTTTAGCAGCAGGTGGTGAGATGAAAGTCGGAGCTGGTTATACTTTCTTAGATGAGATGGATAATCTTTCTGTCTATCAGGGTACTTCAAACCTGTACGAAGGATTTGCATTCTCAGTTGAGGATTTTAAATACGGATTTGACAATGGTGTCAATTTAAATGGTAATTTTGTCAATACATCATTAAAAAACCGTAATCTTGCATTTTCTGCTTATAAATCCGGTCTTTTTACAATGAGTGCTTCCCATTACCGTTATAGAAAGATTTACAGTGCAGACGGTTCTCTCTTCACAAAAAGAGAACGCACAAACTTCAAGGCCTCTGTTCAACCTTCAGATAAGTTTAAACTGTTTGGCGGTTACAATATCATTGAAAAAGATGGTATTACTGATTATTCGTATTCACCGCTTCAATTCGATTTTACTGATACCATCGGATATACTCAGTTTACATACAATGTTGGTGCAACCGGTTTCTGTGAATACGGTTCAGTAACTGCCGAGATTAGAAATACCGTTTATCAGGATGATCAATCCGAGGGATTCTTGAATGACAGAACTTCTGATCAATTCAAACTTCATTTTTACACAAAAATCCCAGACTATGATGAATATCAGGTATTTGGCGGTTACATGCAGCGTGAAGACAAAATGGACAGTACTACCGTAGAATTGAAAACAACCAATTTCTGGGGTGGTCTTCGCGCATATTTTAAAGATCAGTATATGTTCACTTACCGAATGATTGCTGCCTCTACAGAAGATGTCGATGACAATATCACTACCGATAATAGTTACCATACCTTTGCGGTACAAAAATCATTTGCCCGTGACGGCGGAATCAGAGTCGGATACGAGTTAAAATCTACTGAAGATGAATTCAACAAAACATCCGGAAACGGGTTTTTGATTAATGGTTGGTATCAGCTCGACAACAGTTGGTTCTTTAAAGGTAAATACTCTTTTGCCTCAAGTGAAGTCGATGACGGTACAATTCTTCTATCAGATGTTGAACGGTCCAAACATATGATTTCAATCCAGTATGTATTTCCTAAATATGGTAATATAGTTGGTAAAGCTGAGAAAAAAATCAAACGCTATAACGATATAGCAAATGTTGGTACTTCCCTTGCTTCCTCGGAAGCTGACTATACCAAAGCATCACTCAAACTGACATTAAAAGAAGCTAAGTACGGTAAACTTATTTTCACTAACAGTTATTACCTTGGTAAATTTGAAAACCTTTCTGATGAAACATCATATGAGTTTTCCGACCATGTTATTTCAACAACTGTTATCCCGAGATCGTTCGGACAATTTACAGTTGCTGTCAACGGTACCTACTACCGCAGTCGGAGAGATGTCGATGTTGAGAAATTTAACTTTAACTCAACCGTCATGTGGGATATGCTCAATGATCTTTCGTTTGAAGCAAAGTATTCAGCATATACTTATGATGATTTAATGGCTGTTATAGATACGTATACAGCAAATATAGTAGAAATTAAATTTATTAAAAACCTATCGTTTTAAAGGAGTTAACTATGAACAAAACATTACTCACAACATTGTGTGCGCTGCTTTTGGTGGTAGCAATGATTGGCTGTGAACGTGAAGTTGTCGAGACTATCATTGTCAATGATACCGGTAATGATACAGATTGTTTTACATGTCACAGTGGGTCTGACTTAGGATTAGCAATGGAAGCTATCTCAGACCAGTATGGATATTCGATTCATGCTTCAAATGACAACACTGACCGGAATAGATTAGGCGCAAGTTACTATGCCAGCTGTGAAAAATGCCATACTTCAGAAGGATTTATTGCTGAAGTTACAGGAGTACCGGCATCAGGTGAATATTTCTCATCAATCAATTGCTTTACCTGTCATACTCCACATGAAAATGGAGATTTGTCAGTTCGAGTAACAGAAGCCATTACACTGGCAGATGGAACTGCATATAACAAAGGTCAGTCAAACCTTTGTGCATCATGTCACCAGAGTCGTCGTGATGTAAACGTATATGTTGCAGCTGATACAACAGGTACATTTACTATTCCGGGTCATTTTGGGCCGCATTATGGTAACCAGGGTGATATGTTAATCGGTGCCAATGCATATGAATATGCTACATATACATATTACAGCTCCGCTCATAAAAATGTCACTGTAGACGGATGTATAGATTGTCATATGGCTGCAGGACGTCACGCAAGTTATGGTGGTCATAGCTGGAATATGATTAGTGAAGATAAAGGGTATGAGTTGACTCAAGGTTGTAACATTCCATCATGTCATAATAGTGGAATTTCAGACCTCGATTTAACTGCTCAAGCTGATTTTGATTGGGATGGTACTGTTGAAGGTATCCAGACTGAAGTTCACGGATTGCTTGATTCACTTCAAATACATCTCGAAGCAGCTGGATTTGTAGATTCAACCGGTCATTCAATCTCTGGTGTTGTTATTCCTTCACAGGATTCTGCTGGAGCATTGTATAACTTCATCTATGTAGAAGATGACCGTTCGTTTGGTGTTCATAATACAGATTATGTAGTAGGATTACTGCAGTCTTCAATCAATTTCTTAGCAACCGGTGATCCCAACGGAACCCCAGCAAGAAATAGTGATATAGTCGCTTCACATAAATAAAGCAGACTTGTTATGTAAAAAAAAAGCCCGCATTATGCGGGCTTTTTTTATGTCTAAAATTTATAGTCCTGCTGACGTTGTATGGAAAATTGTGCCATTGTAACCGGCTACCCATCCGGTAGTTTCGTTAATAAATTCAAGGGTGTTTAATGATTCAAATGAACCTATTGACTGGTATGTCCAACTCTGCCCCCCGTTATCGGTATAATACATAGCACCTATTGAACCACAAATCCAGCCATGCTGTGCATCAGCAAAATCGATTGATAAAAGATTTTTCTGTTCAGGAAGTTTTGTCGTAGTCCATGTCGTACCTCCGTCGATTGTTTTCAGGACAATACCAAGTTTTCCTACGACATATCCATTATTCTGGTCGGTAAACACAATACCGCGGAAGTCATAATTACTGTTGACTCCGCCTATGTCAACCGGAATCGATAGCTTGTTCCAGGTTGTTCCTCCATCAATAGTTGTCAAAACGATATCAGTATTTCCGCATACCCATCCGATTTGATCCGTTAAGAAGTAACAATCATTCAGAACTTTTGTTACATTGCTTGTCTGAACTTCCCAATTTAGACCACCGTTTGAAGTATGAAGTATAATTCCGGTATCACCGACAATCCAGCCGCTGTTGGCGTCGACAAAAAAGACATCAGAAAAATCAATAGAATCAGCAACAGGTGCCGTTTGCGGACTCCATGAGGAGCCGTTGTTTGATGTATGAAGTATTATAGCATCAGTTCCAACAACCCATCCATTATCCCCAACAAACGAAACGGAACCGAGAAGTGAATCGGCATCGGGATTGTTTGAAAGGTACAGTGAGTTACTTTCCCATGTTTTACCACCGTCATTCGTTTCAAAAATAAAACCGGAAACAGTAGTCTGGTCGGTTATATCTCCGACAGCCCAACCGTTAAGGGAATCCTTGAACACAATATCATTAATATTGTTAGAGATAGGAGGATATTGCCGCAACCAAGAGACTATTTCAATATCGACCAAAAAACTAAATGGTGAATTTAACACTGAATCTGCGGTGAGGTAAATCGTATCCGTAAATACTCCTAACGGCAGTCCTGAAATATCAAAATCGATCGGTATTAAAGTTGAATCAGCAGAATTCACGGATGATGTCGTTAGTTGCAGATGTGTTGAATTTGTTAATAGCGATACATCAAATTCTTCACTTGTTGTAGAGATTACACTAAAATATTCTGTCGGAGGGTTGTTTCCTTCACGGGTAGTAATAACTTCTATTCTGTTTGGTGTCGTTTTCATTTCACTTCCGATATGGAGTACAATCGGAATTCTCACTGGTGAATTGGCCGCTTCACTGCACGTAAACACAATTGTATCATAATAGACACCAATCGGTAAAATATTTGGGGCAGAAATCTGGATAATGCCATACAGTGAATCCGGTGTTGTACCTACAGTTGCTCCAGCAGAATGTAAAAGTTTTAACCAACTCTGTGAATTTGTAAATGAATATTCAAGAGCAGTGTCACCACTGTTGGAAACATTGATTACAAACTGATCCGGTGACTGTCCTAAATACGGGGCACTAAATTCTTTTGGGAAATCAGAAATAATCAAATTATTATTATTCGGATCTATTTTTTTATCGTTACATGAAATCGTAAAAATGAACAGAATGAAAGCAGATGTTAATAAAGTAATTGAGCGATTAATCATATAAAATCCTTCTCTTTAGTATCAATAACAGTAATCAAAATTTTTCGTTCCATGAAAATTGATGATTTAAAGTATAAACGATATAAAGAGGGGAATTGTCAAAAGATAAAATAATCGGGAGCTAAAAACTCCCGATTTTTTATTTCACAGCTTCAGCAAGCTGCAGTCGTTTATATATCTTCGCATAGCGGGTTTTATCAGCTATTAACGAAGCATGCAGACCATTCTCGATAACTTGTCCATTTTCAAGGACATATACCATATCCGCTTTTTCAAGTGTATCCGGACGATGGGTTATCAAGATTGCTGTCATATCCGGAAGGACTTCATGAAGTCTGTCCCATAAAGCTGATTCAGTATTAGAATCAAGGGCTGAAGTACAGTCATCTAAGATCAGAATATGCGGTTTACCGACCAGAGCTCTGGCAAGTCCCAGGCGCTGTTTCTGTCCACCGGAGATAGACATTCCGCGGGTACCTATAAATGTTTCAAGCCCTCCCGGAAATGAGTTAATCTCCCGTTTAAACTGAGAAACATCAATTGCCCAGTCTAACAAATCTTCGGAAACCCCTTCTCTGCCCATCAGGATATTATTCCTGATTGTATCCGAAAAGAGAATCGGTTCCTGCGGAACATATCCAATCGACTGACGCAAATCAGCCAGCGAATATTTGTTCAGGGGATGACCGTTGATTTTAATCTCTCCCCCAGTCGGTTCAACGAGTCGGGGAAGCATGTTGACCAGCCAGCTTTTCCCGGAACCTACAGTACCGACTAAAGCAATGGTTGAGCCTTTAGGTATTTCAAATGAAATATTATCAATAATATTGCGGTCTAATCCCGGGAATGTAAATGATACATTCTCAAATGAAATATCACCGGTCAGATTTTTAATACCGTTTCCATTGGCTGAATCCTGAACAAGCGGTTTGACTTTTTCAAGCTCAAGGAGCCGGTTAATTGAAACAGCCGACTGACGTGACTTTACCAGAAATTGTCCGATATCAAACATCGGAAAAACAAGCCAGACCGTATAAAAGATAAACGAACCGAGCTTGCCTCGTGACATATCTCCATTGATAACAAAGATACCGCCTGCTATCAGAATAATCAGAATCGAGAACTGCCAGATATACATATACATCGAATCGATAATTGTATGTACTTTGACAGCGTCGACCTCTGCTTTCTGTCTGTCAAGAGCAGCATCCTCGAATTTATCCTTTTGTGCTTTTTCCCGAACATACGCTTTTATCACCCGAATTCCGGAAAAACAGGATTCCATAATATCATTAAAAACTGAAATCCGACTTTGAAGATGGTCATACCTTTTATCCAGTAAGGATGAACTTTTAAAAAAGATTATAATTAATATCGGAAGTGGTCCGACCGCCCACAAAGTCAGCATCGGGTCGATAAAGACCATCATCGTTATCGTAAACGATACCATCAACAGTGCTTCATACAACCGGAATATACCGGAGCAGGCAAACCAGGATAATTTTTCAGCAACATCATCAGTCATTCGTGTGACAAGATCACCGGTTCTGAACATATTAAAAAAGTCCGGTCCCTTGGTTGTAATCTTATCAAATGCTTCCTGCCGAAACATCCATTCAAGTTTCAGGTTCATCCACGCCCGGCGACTTTGTACAATAAAATACAAAATCGAAGCAATCAGTCCAAGACCGATAAAAGCAAGCCCAAAACTGAACGCCGGTGACAAATCAAATATCGACCCGGTTGAAGCAAGCCATTCGGCAAATGCATCGTCCGGAACTTTTTGATTATCCAGAAAATCAATAGTAAAATCGATCATTCTTGGTATCGATACCTGAAACATTACCTGTATCGGGGTCAGGAACAATAGTATAGAAAGCACGATTTTATGCTTTTTATAATATTGCCATAACCATTTTATTTTAGACAGCATCAGCTAATTCTCCATTATTATTTTTAAACTGCAGATGGAAAAGATCCGAGTAATATCCGTTCTGCTGGATCAATTCCAGATGAGTACCGCGCTCGATTATTTCACCCTGCTTGAGGACCAGGATTTCATCTGCATCAAGTATCGTTGATAATCTGTGCGCAATAATCAATGAGGTTCTGCCTTCCATCAGTTTTGTCAATGACTCCTGAATCATCCGTTCTGTTTCCGGGTCGACCGATGACGTTGCTTCATCCAGAATCAGGAGATCCGGATTCACAACCAGTGCCCGTGCAAAAGACAATAATTGTCTTTCACCGCGACTGAAGTTGGAGCCTTTTTCGGATACTTCGGTAGCATATTGTTCTTTCAGTTTCGAAATAAATGTATCCGCTTTGACTGTTTCACAAGCATTCCGGACCTCTTCGGTTGTAACTTTTTCCGATTCCAAAGAGACATTTGTTTCAATATTGCCGGGGAACAAAACTATATCCTGGAGCACCAAAGCAAATTTACTTCTGAATTCAAATGTCGGGATCGTCCGAATATCTTTTCCGTCAATCAAGACTCTTCCCTGCTGCGGGTCATAGTACCTGAGCAGGAGTGAAATCACAGTCGATTTACCACCACCGGTAACACCGACTAAAGCAACCCGTTTTCCTTTTTCGATTTTGAAACTTACGTTTTTTAGTACGTAGTTATCATCATCTGTATAGGAAAAAGTTACATTTTCAAACTCAACTGATTCATTCAATCCATCCCATTGGACAGCATTTTCCGGCTCTGTAATTCTCGGTTCTTCGGAAAGAAGAGCAAAAATTCGTTTAGAACCGGCGATTGCTTTCTGGAAAGTTGAAAGCTGTTCGGAGGTTCTCCAAATCGGTTCAAACGAACGCCAGACATAGATAATAAACATCACAATCGTTCCGAATGAGATACCAAAAATCGGACCCAGAATAAGTATCAAACCGATTTTCACATACTCAAAGAAAAATACCGAGTTGAAAAAGAGAATGACGGCAATATTTACATAGGCATCATCATCAAATTTCGATTTATTGGCATCATCAACTCTTTTTCTGGCATACGCTCCGGAGTGAAATATCTGAACAATAGACATTCCATGCAGAAATTCAGCAAGCAGAGCAGTTACCTCTGCCATTTTTCTTCGGACCTCATAAAATTTCGGTGTTGTCTTTTTATGAAAGATATAGACCATCACCGCAATAATCGGGACGTTGATAAACAGAATCGAAGCAAGCTTCCAGTTAAAGTAAAAGAGAAGCGAGTAGATGCCGGTAATCAGTATTATATCTCCGACTATCAATACGATTGTGTTTGTGAACATCATTCGTAATGCCTCAGCATCCGATTCAACTCGAGCCATCAGTCGCCCTACCGGATTTTTATCAAAATAAGAGACATCGAGAGAGAGAATATGATGAAAAACTCTTCGTTTTAACGAAAGCATCACATCCTGCCCGATTATCTCAAGTTTGATTCTCATAATGTACTGCACGATGATTGTAGTAAGCTGTATGAGACCAATGGCGATAACAGTGTATATCAATCCTTTGACATCATTTTCAGCTAAATTGATATCTAAGGCATCCCTAAGCAGTTTCGGCCAGTATAAGGAAAGTAAGGTACCTCCGGTCAAGAGGATCAAACAGATTATCAAGCCTTTTGTATGTTCTTTTAAGTACGGAATAAGTTTGGCAAATGCTTCCCGGTAGCTGATCTGCTCCTCGGCACCTTCCAATTTTTCATTTTCATAAAAATCCGCTGTCATTTTCTATTCCTTGTTTCTTATCTCGTTACATTTTACGCATCGAGAGGCTCAACATTTCTGTTTTCTTCCATAAAAAAACCGCCGAACCTCGTATTTTGAGATGCGGCGGACAAATTTATATCAATTATAAATAGTCAGTTATATGGTGAGGCGCGTACCTCCACCGCATCTATGGAATCCCGGATATACCGGTACTGTATTATTTTGCCAAAGCTTGTTCATCAAAAAAACTCCTATGTAGCTATGTCAGCGTATGCCGCTCATAATCCCAGTCTACGGTTAAAGGTTTACGTTTGTTTCAGATTTTACCTGATTGTCATGGAATTGTCAATAACTTTTTTAATTAAAATTGTATTAAATGTACATTTTGTCTTCTATTTTTTTGATTTCCTGTTATGAGTAAACAAGTTATATTGATTTATGAGTATGAAAAAATCACACAAATATTTACTGATAGTAAGTATAATTATTACAATTTTTGAAATCATTGTCGCATATATCGGAGAAATTCATATTCGTCAACCATGGGGTGATGAGATTAGATTGTATGCATCTGTGTTGAATTTTGGTGATAATTTTTCTCTAGACCTATTAAAACATTACCGGCAGATGTCGACTCCTTTACCATTTATCATCTATGCTTTATGGGGAAAATTGTTCGGATTTGAACTTTTCACCCTGCGTATCTTGTCAATTCTGATAGCAATCTCGACATATCTTCTCTTTTTTAAAATTCTTTACTTTGAGACGGATAATATCAAACTCTCGGTTGTCTCTACCCTGTTCCTTGTTGTGAATCCGTATATGGTAGGTCTTTCGATATTTGTATTTACCGATATGCCGACGATATTCTTTTTGCTGCTTGCATATTATGCGATGAGAAAACAGCAGATGTATCTTTTTATTTTTTCATTGGCATGTTCAATTCTTTGCAGGCAGTATATTCTTTATGCTATCCCTGCTTTCCTGATTTATTTTGGATATAAATATTTGATTGAAAAAGATAAGATTGATGTAAAGTGGATTTCAGCGACACTCGCATCACTAATCCCGTATGGATTGTTAGTTATTTTATGGGGTGGTACATCTCCGGACAATGAATACCGGGCGATGTATCTGACCGATGGATTTTTCTATCATATTGATAATTTCTATTTGTATACTGCATTACTTTTTATCTATCTGCTCCCTTTATATTTTTTCCTCTCTGACAAATTCTACTCATCTTTAAAAATTATACTACCGGCAGCTCTTTGTTCTTTGGGTTATTACTATTTTCCGATTTCTCCTTCTAAATACTCAATCGACATCGGAGTTTATACAGTTGGACTGTTTCACAAGGTACTTGTCTTTCTTCAAGTACCGACCGGTATTATTGAGATAATATTTTTCGCTTCGACACTGCTCGGTCTGCCGATTCTGTTTACGATTTTAAATGTAAGTATTAAGAAAATCAGCGAAAAGAATTTTGACTCAGAACTTCTGTTATCATTATTGATTCTCTTCTTTTTTGTAGTGATGCCGTTTTCGTATTTAGGCTGGGAGAAATATTTTGTGCAGGTACTGCCGTTTGTGCTTTTACTTTTTACAATCTATTTGAATCAAAAATCAGCCAATCACCGTCTTCACAGCCAGACCGATTAAGATTAGTCCGCCAATTACACCAGCGGTCTTTCCAAATTTCAATCCAAGAGTCCGACCAAAGACTAAACCTAAAATCGTCATAGATGCCGCCACCACACCGATTATCAAAGTCGGATATAATATCTCAACACCAACAAGCGCTAATGTCAAACCGGCGGCGAGGGCGTCTATAGATGTTGCAAACATCAGCACCAGCAGACTCATTCCCCGTGTCGGATCACCGTCCCATTGTTCTTCTTCATCTTTGAATTGCTCCCAGATTAAGCGGAGCCCAAGAATAAAAAGAATCACAGCCGCCAGCCAGATTGCGTAACTTCCAACAATTTCAAAAATATATTCACCGGCAAGATAGCCGATTATCGGCATCCCGAACTGAGCGAAGCCAAAATGGAAGGAAAGCCTGAAAATCGTCCATTTTTCCAAATAACCGAGTCGAATTCCGACAGCAATAGCCACCGCAAAAGCATCAAAAGCGAGTGCAAAGGCGAGTGCAAAAACGTTAAATATATCCAATCCGGCTAATCTCCTTGTTATTTACTGTTATATAACAACTTATGTTTTGGTTTTCAACTGAAAAAAATAAGAGAAAATTTGTCATTTTGGGAAACTTAAGAGATTTTTTCATGTTATAAAAAATAAACTTTACATTTTTGTAATCTTTTTGTATAGTTAGTCCCTATTTGGACTTATAGATTTTGAGAGGTTTTTTAAAATGAGAATTTCAGCACTTGAAGAATACGGTCTCCGCTGTTTGATTTCCCTTGCTAAAGAGGGTATGGAAGGTCAGCTTTCTATATCTGACATTGCGGAAAGAGAAGGGCTTTCTGTCCCTTATACATCAAAATTGCTCTCAATTCTCCGTCAGTCGCAGCTTGTGACAGCTGTACGCGGAAGAGGGGGCGGATTCTGCATCGCACGTCAACCGAATGAGATAAACCTGCTGGAAGTCATCACAGCCCTCGGTGGACCGTTAATCGACTCTAACCATTGTGATCGTTTTTCAGGGCAACTTGAAAAATGTATTCATACTGATAACTGTTCGGTGCATTATACCCTGATGGGTCTGGCAAAAATAGTCGCCCAGTTTTTATCATCCTCCACCCTGCAGGATATTATCGAAGGCAATACATTAGATGAAATTACAAATATCGAATCAAAAGTAACAATGATGTCTGACCTTGAGCAGGCAGAATTAAAT
>QQUK01000032.1 GCA_008501655.1 Calditrichota bacterium | reverse complement strand
CATCAGCCAAAACTAACACTTTGAGGGACTTCATAGTAACTTCCCGGCGAGATTTTTTTTAGTCAGCATCTGATATGTATAAATTTCACCGCCGTATTTCATTTTATACTCGACCAATGACTCCGCATCCGGTGGTGACGCTCCGAGATTCAGGTATCTGAATACACCTTTTTGATACTTTTGAACCATATCATAAAGCATTTTCTGATTTGCCTTCAAAAAAGAGAACTCCTTATCATAAAACACCTGCCAGTTAAAGAGCATCTGCTGCTCTATAAAATTGATATGAGATGAAACCGGATTTCCATCATGTTCACACCAGAACCAAAGAATACGTTCATCAACTTGAGATAAATCAGCAAGGTTACGGTAAAATTTTTCAGGATATTTGGGTTTTCTTCCATGACGTTTTTCTGTTTCAGTCATCAAAGTCAGAAATTTATCCATATGCTTTGCAGTATCAAATTTCTCGATTAAAATATTTTCCCGTTCAGCTTTTCGTAGTTCTGACTGCATTTTTTTATCAGGTGGTAACCACTCAGAATCAGTTATATCTACAAGTATAGTAGATAGTTTTTCAATTTGATAAATGCTATGATACGAAAATTGATTTTGAAAATCGAATATAAATACTTTTGCATACTCATAGTTACCGATTGCTGTAAGCATTTCTTTGGAACAATCAATATCCATTAATATCTGAGAAGTTACAAAATTAGCATATAGCCCATCTGTCATAGCCTGAAACCGTTTTAGTTTGGATATACCGAATTCAATGCCAGGTAGTATCGTGAAAGAATCTTTATCCTCCGCAGTCCACCAGACAGGTTTCCCTCCGATTGATTCCCATAGTTTGGAGAATGCTGTTGATGTAAAAAAGGAATGTGAATCCAATGCAGTTTTTTGATTAGTTGATAATTGTTCAAACGTTTTTCTGACAATCTGCATCAGTTTCTCACCAAAAGGATTTTACCTTTACCGACTTTACCGTTTTTATCTTCAATACGATAGAGATAGACACCAGAAGCGCATTGAGACCCGTTATCATTAGTTCCATCCCATCCCAGATTCACTGTCGTTGATTTAATCAGTTCACCGGCTGATGAAAAAATCGAAACAGAACCGGCTTCACCGAAATTAAATGACAGATTGTCATTTACATCATCAATCACAAACGGGTTTGGAAACGCTAAGGCTTCTTCTACATTAAAAACAGGTTTTCCAACAAGAGATGATATACGTGAGATACCACCATTTGTTACTATATACACTTCACCGGTATACGGATCAAAAGTTATTTTTTTTACATGATCATCAACCAGACCGCTGTTGAAAGTTGTGAATATTTCAACATTACCGGTATTATAATTTCTTCTGGCAAGTCCATCCGGTGTCCCCATCCAGAGATTTCCCCGGCTGTCAAACTCAAGTGCTGTTATATCGGAACTCATCTCAGGAGGAAGAGGAATATCTCTGAAAAAATCAATTCCCGGATCAAGCCAGGATAGTCCGAAATTTGTTGCGACCCAGAGATCACCGTCAGGAGAATATTTTATATCGCGAATTGAATTTGCTATGAGAAATGAATTCTCTTTTACAAGATGCCGACATGAATCAGGCTCATCCATCGGATCAGTTCCTAAAAAACATTCATAAACACCATCAAACTCGGTGCCGACCGCTACCCGGTTTCTGTCATAATCCAGTGATGTAATAAACGCATTGGCTACGCCATTAACAACTCCGATTGAATCCCATCCGGCAGGTGAATCTAAATTCTGTAAATCAGCGATGGCTATCGGATATCCATTTAATGCCCGATAACTTGAAAAGAATGCATATCTGCCATCATTATCCATACCGGTAATATAAACCCACCAGGGTCCTTCTGCATTCCCACGTAAGGTTGAATTGTTTTCATCATAATTGATAAGGGTGTCACCATCGGTAAGCCATGTTCCGTTCCCCCAGGTCGACATCCATATTCGGTCAAGTGAATCAACCATTGCAACCGTTGCATCCTGCCCGACATAGAAATTAAACTTATCCCAGATATTATCATTTTCCTGCATAGCAAAAGTTTTATCAGAAAATCCGGCATAAAGCCGTCCGAATTTGTCAACAGCAATGTCGGAGACATTATTATCCGGCAGTCCAAAAAGATTTACAGGTGAAAGACCTACTCCGGTTTCAAAGACAAACAACCCGTCATCATCAGTACTTATATAAATTTCATTTTGAAAATTCACAGACGCAAGCGGCTTCGACAGCCCCAGATTTGTAATAGTTGAAGTAATATCATTCGAGATATAATCGATATAACCACTACTCAGGTAGTTGTAAGCAACAAGCAGTGAATCACTCGAAATCTGCATATTATTTATTGTAATATCCAAAACAGAAGATACTTTCGTAAACACTGCATCACCAGATGAATCAAGCAGAGTTTTAAAAACACCCTTTGCATTGGCTGAATAATAATTTGATTCATAGTATACAATATCTTTAAAATCATTTGTCTCAAGGATAGGATAATTCGTGAGATTATAGGTCGACCAGTTTGAAGGTGATTTCAAAAGGATAGGATTACTCTTATCCGCAACTGCCAGTCCATCCGAAGTCGCCAGCCAGATAGAATCACCGTTGAGATAAATACCATTTACAGCAGCGTTCGGATTTAAATCTCCAAAAAGCTGATAGCTATCCTCGATTTGACCGCCATCATCAGTTTTAGAAAAGAGAACAAGCCCGATATCGGTTCCAACCCAGAGATAATCCCCGTCATCAGAGATACAGTTAAGCATAAACAGCTTATCATCATTGTCGATAAATGTAAAATTCTCCGATTGATTATCTGAAAGTTTTGTCAAACGCCCGAAACCAGCTACCCACTTTGCACCGGAAGCATCTTTGATAATATCAGAGACATTATTACTCCCTAAACCATTAGTGTTATCATAAGCAGTAATATCGAATGATGGTGAAATCTCCAACAGACCGCCGCTCGATACCATATACAGGGTATCATCAATAACTTTAAGCGAACGTACAACCTGGTACGATGTATAGTTTTTCCACTCTAATTGCTGTGCATTCAATGATGAAACACAAAAAACAAAAAGAATGAATGTTATGATCGAAATATTTTTTCTTTTATCCATATCAGAATGAATATACCTAAAAGTGAAAGTGTAAACAAGAATGAGATATTTCCAATAATATCTCCATATCTTGTAAAAACAGATTTTTCATCCAATAAGTTCACTTTACTTTGTAAAGCCGCTACTTCATAAGGTTGCAAATCAGCTCGTATACGCCCATATCCATCACAGACATACGTAAGTCCGCTGTTTGCAACTCTGACACCCCAAATCCGATTTTCAATACAGCGGGTCAGAAAAATCCTGGAATGCATATAAATACCGACCGACTCACCAAACCAGGTATCATTCGTTATTCCGACTACAAACTGAGAGCCTTTTAATACGGTTTGACGGACAAAATCAGGAAATGTTGACTCAAAACAGATAAGTACAGAAAAATATTTTTCATCATAGGTAAACAACTTTATCGAATCACCGGTAGCAAAATCAGACCACCACTGTACTTTATATTTTTTTAAAAAGCTATCGAGGTATTTCTCAACAAAATCCCTATGTAAAAACGGAAAGTATCTTTGATATGGAACGTGTTCCGAAAATGGGACTAACTTTAATTTATCATAGCGCTCTTCAAGAATACCATCAGGATTAAAAAGATATGCTGAATTATAATGATATTGTGCCTTTACATCACTTGATGCGCCTAATGCTCCAACCAGATGATAACCATGCGATGTTCTGGCTGTTTGTGCAATAATACTTTCGTACCCTTTATTGTGTGTCAGATATGTAGGTGCCGACGTTTCCGGCCATACAAACAGTTTGGTTTTAGTCGTATCAGCTGCAGAGTTTGCCAGGGAATCATACAGATTAAAACTATGCATGGCATTCCCCTGTTTCCACTTAACATCTATCGGTACCGAACCCTGTAACAAAACAACATCTGTATCCCCTTCTATCGGATACTTGGGAATTGTAATCCAACCATAAGAAATCAACCCGACAAAAATACCAATTGATACAAGCAGCGAAGTCAGCTTTCTTTCAGGGAGCAATTTTTTATGCAAAAGATTCCAGAGAAGGACATTCACAAGCACAATCAAAAATGATAACCCATGTACTGAGATTACAGATGTAATCTGCATGATTTTCAGATAATAAGCCTGTGAATAGCCAATAGCTGACCAGGGGAATGCATACTCCGTGACAGTTCGGCTGAACTCCATCCCTACCCACAAAAGCGGTAAAGAAATCAATCCATACAGTTTGTTAAACCGGTATACTTTATTGAACAGCCAAAATGTAATCGCATAGTATGTAGCCAGGAAAAAAATTGCCCCTATTAAACCGGGGAGTGTAACCTGTGCAAGCCAATAAATACAAAACAGATTAAGGAAAAACCCGAAGAAGTAGCCGCTTTTGAAAGCATCAGCGCTTGAAAGTTTTGATAAAATCATAAATGGTCGAATCAAAACAAACCAGGCAAGAAATCCAAAATATGATGAGTAGAATGAAAGTGAAAAAAGAAACGCCCAGATAAGAAGTTCAAATCTTCGTTTCCGAATTTCGATATCAGACGGTACAATTGCACGTCCTATTTTTAGGAAAAATGATTTCAGGACTTATCCTCGTTTGATAAGTGTTTTTCCGGTCATTTCACCCGGAATGGGAAGTTCCAAGACATCAAGCACAGTCGGAGCAACATCAGCTAAAATTCCGCCGTCCCGCATACTTATATTTTTCAATGTTCCTGAAGGGTCATATACTATAAAAGGTACAAGATTTGTAGTATGAGCTGTCCAGGGCCCCCCCGTTTTCGGATCAACCATCAATTCAGCATTCCCGTGATCAGCTGTAACAAAGGCAACACCATTCTGCTCTGTAACAGCTTCAATGATTTTCCCTAACCCGGTATCAACAGCCTCGACTGCTTTTTTAGCAGCATTAAAATCTCCGGTATGTCCGACCATATCACAGTTGGCATAATTTATCAGGATAAAATCAAATTTTCCCGACTGAATTCTTCGAACTACATTATCGGTTAGTTCAGGTGCCGACATCTCCGGTTGCAAATCATAGGTTGCCACTTTGGGAGACGCAATCATATCCCGTTCTTCCCCTTCAAACGGTTCTTCAACTCCACCGTTAAAGAAGAATGTGACATGAGCATATTTTTCAGTTTCAGC
>QQUK01000083.1 GCA_008501655.1 Calditrichota bacterium | reverse complement strand
CCGGCGCAATGTCCTTTTCCTCACTGTTTGTTGTCCTGAATTCCCTCAGACTCAATTCTATTGAACTTTGATTTTTTTCTTAACAGGCGGGGCGATTTTTACTATACTACCATCATGTTTTAATAAATTGTAGCCGGAAGGATATATCTTGCCACGACTAAATATCACCCCGCGGACAGCATTGATTTTATTCTGTTCCATCGCCTTTTTCCTGTTTGCTCAGTCGATCTGGTGGATTATGCTCATGGCAAAGCTTCTCGATGAAAAAGTCGAAATAGCAACCGAACTTGGAGCTGACAGAGATTATATCGCCGTCATTCAGGCTGAAGAGATTTCGCGTCAGATGATGGTAGGCACCGAAGGTGTCTTTTTTCTGGTGCTGGTACTTGTCGGAGCATGGATTATCTATCGGGCATTGGTCATCAACGAACGGTTGAAATTTGCTCAGCAGAATTTTTTAATGGGTGTGACCCATGAATTGAAAACACCGCTTGCATCTATGAAAATTTATCTCGACACACTCAAATCGGAAAAAATACCAAACGAGAAAAAACTCGAGATCATTCCCCGTTTGAAAAATGATGTCGACCGTCTCGAACAGCTTGTCGAAAATATTCTTGAAGCAGGAAGGTTTGAAAAAAGCGGTTATAAAGTTCATAAAGA
Source organism: Calditrichota bacterium (assembly GCA_008501655.1). Taxonomy (GTDB): domain Bacteria; phylum Zixibacteria; class MSB-5A5; order GN15; family FEB-12; genus QQUK01. The sequence goes on along the minus strand of QQUK01000083.1, from coordinate 4,626 downwards.
ACTTTTTGATATTGTTCAGCTTATCAATTACTCAGCGGATACCCTTAAAGACCATTCCCTCAAACAGGAACTGGTTATCACCAAGCATGGTTTACCACCCGAACTTCTTTTTTACGGTGACCGCTATGCCTTGAAACGAGCAATTGAATCAATATTGGAAAATTCATTAAAATATTCAGATAAAGATAGAATCGAAGTTGATTTGACTTTTGAACATGATGATAAAAATATCAGTCTGACTATTGCTGACAATGGTATCGGTCTTGAGAAAAAAGATACCTCGATGATTTTTGAACGGTTCTACCGGGTCGGTCAGGTTATCAACCAGAGTAAACCGGGGACCGGACTCGGGCTCTTTTTAGCAAAAGAAATTATAAAAGCACACGGCGGTGATATATCCGCTCAATCGGACGGTCTCGGATGCGGTGTGCAGTTTACTATACAATTGAAAGTGATGAAGCATAATGAAAACAATATTGTTAGTTGAAGATGATTCAAACGTTGCCGATGGATTGGTTATAAACCTTGAGGCTGAGGGGTATCAGGTCGTCCATGTCGACAACGGCAATCAGGTGATGACGGAATATGAAAAAGGGAATTTTGATCTGATACTGATGGATATCATGCTTCCCGGCACCGATGGATTGACACTCACCAAACAGATCCGCACAACCGGTGCAACTATCCCGGTGATTTTTATTACCGCCCGTGACCAGTCCGACCAGAAAGTCGAAGGACTCCTTGCCGGTGGTGATGATTATATCACAAAACCGTTTGATGTCTCCGAATTGTTAGCCCGCATTCAGGGGATTTTCCGAAGACTTGCCTGGCTCGATCCGGGAGAGGAGACCGAGGATGTCTATGAGTTTGATGGACGGGAAATTAATTTTTCATCGTATGTAGCCAAAGGACCCGGCGGGGAAGTGCAGCTTACCCGGAAAGAATGTATGGTAATGAAATACTTAATCGAACGGACCGGTAAAGTCGTCTCGCGTGACCAGTTGCTGGATGCTGTCTGGGGCTATCATACCTATCCGACTAACCGGACGATTGATAATTTTATCTTAAGACTCCGGAAAATTTTTGAGGACGACCCGAAAAATTCCAGATATATCGAAACCATCCGGGGTGTGGGTTATCGGTTTACGAAAATAGGGAGTTAAGCTATATTTCTTCAATGAGAAAACAATATCATCTACAATTATTAAAGAATGGTAAATATAGCGCCTGGGATATCGATAAACTGATTGAAAGCGCCAAAGGTTTTCCCGTCTTTGAAATTGAAACCTCCCAAATCAAAGAACTCGATGAACCGTTCTGGTATCAGGATGACAATGCAGTCCCAACCTGCCGATCTATTTCAGAACATATCAAATTAGTACAAGAAGCCGATTTAAAATTTCCGATTATTCTTTCTGCCGAAGGTGCTGTCATGGACGGCATGCATCGTGTAGTAAAAGCTTTTATCTCAGGTTTCAAAACAATTCAAGCTGTTAAATTTCAAAAGACACCGGAACCGGATTTTATAAATGTTTTACCGGATGAATTAAGCTATTAATCAATATTATTTTCTCTAAAGCTTTCTTTCCACATTACCGATAACATCTGTGTGACTCAAATGTGATGCGAAAAGGAAGATAAATGATTATTACCGAAAATAAAGAACAACCGGCTTCATATTACGATGCCATCTATGCCAACGATTATTCCACGGCAGCTTATCAGGAGCTGTATAAATTCGTTATGGGAATGATTCTAAAAATTGAAAATCCATCTGTTTTGGAAATCGGATGCGGACTGGGTGATATAGGGAAAATGATTCATGATGCCTCAATACCGTATCGCGGGTTTGATTTCAGTACCGTTGGTATTGAGAAATGCAAACAACTGTGTCCCGAAACCAATTTTTTTGTCGGTGATGCTTACAATATTGAAAACTATCAGCCGGAAGATTATAATGTCGTCATAGCTCTGGAAGTCCTCGAACACCTCGATGATATGCAAATTATCCGGATGCTTCCCCCAAAAACACATTTTATCGGTTCTATTCCGAATCATGATGACAACGCTTCACATCTCAGGCTTTGTCAGGATCCTGAGAAAGATATCAAAGAACGTTTCTCCCGCTATATGGATGTTGTCGAGATGTACGGTTTAGGCGGTTCCAAAGATCCTTCGATGATGCTTTATCTTTTTCACGGGATAATAAAATAAAGCAGACGAGGATGTCTGCCTTATTTTTTAAGCGCAGTATATCTTTATCGATTCTTTATCCGAGTCTATGTCAACAGGGTTATTTCTGAGTGCGACTATTATCTCATCTAATTTTTTTCCATCAAGTTCATTCAGATTAAAATCTAATCCCTGGTCAGATAAGTTTGTATAGATTTTACCTTTTACTCTGTCAGGCATAAGAGAACTGATTTTAATTCCAGCCTTCAGAAGTGCTAAAGGGATCTTTACATCAACATTTTCCCGATCGTTGTGACAACCCCCTTTAATTTTAACGTACAAATATTTTGGTTTAGACGATGAGTTGATTGTCTCTGAATCAGGATGTATAGTCTGCTCTGTTTTGTTTTTATCAAAGACGGTCAAAAGGCGGTCGGCTTCATCGGCTGTGATTTTTCCCGATGCAAGCATCTCCAAAATCTTTTTTCTCTCTTCGGACATAGTTATTCTCCTTTATCTAATCGTTTAATTGCTTCTTCAACATCAATATCTCCCCGTTCAAGTAAATCAAGGGGACTTTCTTTGGTTTCAGTGGTCTCAACTTCGACAAAATCAAGCTGTGTTGAAATCCTGTTTAACCGGTTTTTGATGGTCGGGTAACTGACTCCAAAATGCTTTTCCATCTCCTTGATTGAACCATGGGATTTTAAGAAAACAGCAGCAAATATCTGATCATCAACAGCTAATTTAGCAAGCGGTGGGAGCTCAAAATCTGCCTCTATTGCCATATCAAGATGGTCAATCCTGACTTTTTGTACCGTAACCTGTTTATTCTCAGATAGTTTCGTAATATAAGACCAGTCTTTTTTCATATTATATTTCCTTTATATTAACTATTTTAATTATATATACGGATAATATTAAAAAAGATTCATTATAATTTATAAAATATTAAATAAATTAATATATATGAAGGAATTAGTTCAAAATATGAATATTTCTAAGTAATATCACTGATTTAACCGATTTAAATAGTGAGAGAGGAAATCCCAATGCAGATAAGGAGTGGATATGAAAAAGATAATTTTATTGATAATGGTCTGTGCATTAGTTGTCGGATGCTCAGAAAAAAAGGCACCGCTTGATGCCAACGGTAAATCACCGGAACAGGTTCTGATGGAAACCTATGTTGATATTTTGTATGAAAATTATAATAAAGCAGAACTTAACTTTGCCCCGGAATATGTCAAAGAATTGATAACAGACAACGGTTCGACTTTCAGGGAATACTGCAAAAATACCGATGGGTGGAAAATCGAATGGCTCAAGACAACGTTAATAGGCAACGATTACAACAACGATGTCTGGCGGGTTCGGATCTATCCTGATGAAGGTAAAGGGAAAGAGAATCGTCCCGGAATCGTGCAGGATATGCATATCATCGACGGTTCATGGAAGATTGTATTCTGGAATCATTACCCGGAATCTTAAATCAATAAGGACCATACCCCTTTGTGTTGCGGTCATTGTACAAACAAGTCTCATTTCCGGTATGCCCTTTGTATGCATCCTCCATTGTCATTCGGAAATGAGATTCAAGTTTTTTACAAATATTCGGGCGGCTGAGCCAGTCGCCTTTTTCATCAATACAGACTGAAATATCAAATGAAGTCTCCTTGTTTTTGTAAACACCAACAATTTGAACATCATCCGGTTTGATCTGCCGTTCAGCCAAATAATCAAGTAATCCGCAAATTGTGTCAGAAATGTATGTATTATAAAGATGCAGTCCATTGTATCCATGGAGGATATCGACTTTTGCTTCGTAGGTGAAAGGGATTGAGTTATTGTATTTGGATTTTGGCTGAATCAGTTTTCTAATTCCTGCCATCGCATTACTCCTTTTATCATATACTAAATAATCTATTATAAAATCTGAATTAGGCAAGAGAAATATGAAAACAGAGGATAAATTCAGTTCAAATAAGGAGTAGGTCGGATTCTGTCGTATTGAACTCGACAGAGTTCAATGTCGAGAAACCCGACAAATACCGGCAGACAGGGATGTCTGCCTTGCACACTTTTGAGACTTAACCGAAACTGGATTCCTGCGTTCGCAGGAATGACATTGTTTGAAAAATTACACTGAGCTTGTCGAAGTGGACTTTTTCGTGGGCGGCAGACGCCCTCGTCTGCCCCTCCTTGCGCTGTCAGGAACCCTTTCCTGACATCAACTTTCGTAGGTCGGGTTCCCTGAACGAGCAACAGCGAGCGAAGAACCCGACAATCTGTAATATTTTATATGAGACTCCTGCCTTCGCAGGAGAGGGGTTCGTTTATAACTTTTAAAAGTTGTGTCAGGTGCTGATTCACCGAAGGTCGATTGTCAACTGAAACCGCAATTTTAGTAGGTCGGGTTCCGTTGTATTGAACTCGATAGAGTTCAATGTCGAG
>QQUK01000101.1 GCA_008501655.1 Calditrichota bacterium | reverse complement strand
TAACCGGAAATTGATTCTGAACGGGAGATTTGAAAAATATCAGAGACAGATTTAGCACCTATTCCCCGTTTTGGATAATTGATAACCCGTTCAAAAGCGATATCATCCTTTTGATTAACGATAAGCTTCAGATACGCCATCAAATCTTTGACTTCTTTTCGCTGATAGAACGAAATACCTCCTACTATCTGATACGGCATCGATTGACGGCGAAGCTGTTCTTCAAATGCACGGGACTGAGCATTGGTCCGATAGAGGATTGCTGTTTCCTTGAGTGCGGTAATAGCTCGGCTGTTCATAATATATTTAATCGTTTCGACCGCTTCTTCTTCAGCAGAATCGACAAGAGTAAGCTGAAGCTGTTCCCCGCCTTCCTGGTCAGTCCAGAGCGTTTTCCCTTTGCGTTCCTCATTATTATCAATAACCGCTGAGGCAGCTTTGAGAATGATATTAGTCGAACGGTAGTTCTGTTCAAGTTTGATAATTTTGGCACCGGGGAAATCTTTTTCAAAATCTAATATATTCCGGATATCGGCACCACGCCAACCATAGATAGACTGGTCTTCATCACCGACAACACAAATATTGTTATGTGTATCAAGCAGGTATTTCATCAACAGATACTGTACATGGTTGGTATCCTGATATTCATCAACCATCAGATACTTATAACGGTTTCTATACCTGTTCCCAATCTCCTCATTGTTTTTCAAAAGAAGAACCGAGTTGTATATCAGGTCATCGAAATCCATAGCATCACATTCTTTAAGACGTCGTTCGTAGAGACTATAAATTTTAGAAGTAGCATCTTCGAAATAACCGGAAGAGTTCTGGGCAAATTGATGAGCTGAAATAAGTTTATTTTTGGAATCAGAGATTTTGCGCATCTGTGCTTTGGGAGTAAACTGAGTATTTGAAAGGCCGAGTTCCTTGATACAGTTTTTGACCAATGTTTCGGCATCCTTGGCATCAAATATCGTGTAGTTGGAATCATAGCCGATATGTTCCGCCTCACGCCTGAGAAATCTTGCACAGAATGAATGGAATGTCGAGACATTAAGTGCCGGGATATCGACACCCAAAAGTTCATTGACCCTTTCTTTCATCTCCTGAGCAGCCTTATTGGTAAATGTTACCGCAAGCACCTGATATGGCTCCGCTTTCCGTTCAAAAAGGATATTAGCTACCCGTCGGGTAAGCACACGGGTTTTTCCGGAACCGGCTCCGGCTATGACAAGAAGGGGACCATCGGTTGTACTAACCGCTTCATATTGGGCATCATTCAGATTTTCAAGTAGTCTGCTCATTGGGTTTGAATATATAGACTGAAATAAGTAACACAAGGGTTTTTGAAAAAGTTGTTGTATGGAACAGAAAATATTTTTATTATAGACATAATCAATCAATAATTTTAATGGAGTAAAAAAATGAAGAAAATCACATTCATCATCTTTTCTGTTATCATCTGTTGTGCTGTAGTATCCCATGCACAACTCGATGATTTGAAAAAAGCACTCGGCAATATCCCCGGTATGGGAGGCACCGATAAAAATGCAACCAAATATGAATCAGTAAACTGGAAACCACTTTCAAAACTTTTACCGGAGTCAATCGATGGAATGGAAAGTTCAGAAATCGAAGGCGGTACTTTCAAGACAGCTGACCCATCGAGTCCATCAGGACAGTACAGCTATTCATCAGTTTCCAGAACTTACAAATCTGATGCAAAGCGGATTAAAATTACAATTATGGACAGTGGTTATAATCAGATGCTTATGGCTCCGTTTATGATGGCATATGAATACGATGGACCGCAGGGATATATGAAATCTACTGAAGTCGATGGGCACAACGCCAAAGAGATGGTCGAACTTAAGGGGGATGAAGTAAAATCAGCACAGCTTATGGTAGCGGTCAAAGATAGAGTACTTCTTATGTTTGAGGCTAAAAAGGGTGCAACGATGGATGACCTGAAAGCTCAGTCATCAAAAATTGACTACAGTAAAATCGAAAGTCTCATAGCCGAAACAGAAACCAAACCAGTTGAGATGGACAAAGAGTAATTTTATTGATAAAAAGATAATAAGTAGGTCGAGTTCTTAAAGAGATGAGACAGAATATGTAGTTCGGGTTCCCGGAGATAATAAGTAGGTCGGGTTCCCGGAGTCCGCCAATAGGCGGAGGAAGAACCCGACAATTTTGAACAGTTTAGCGCGGTCAGGAACCCTATCCTGACCGTTTTATGTTCAGATAAGTTCCGGAAAAAACTTCTGCTTCTATAAAACCCGACTTATCAAATTTTATTTTCCATCCCAGAAAACAGAATCAAATTTATAACATGCATCCATAGGTGTTTCTCCTATTGCTTCCACAGACCCGTATATTGCTTTCCATTTACCCTTCCATTCTTTGATCTCAGGTTTAAAAATAATATGCGGTCTCTGAAACAGATCGAGAATTTCATCCAGTTTTTGTGCGACTTCTTCCATGTTGTATCCAGTTGTTAAAAATTAAAAAAAATTTGACATTATTGCTTTCAAGCAAAAGGTCATGATTGCAGGAGGCAATATCAAGATATAGAATTCAAACTCCAACAAAAACATGTTATATCATCCGTAGGTCGGGTTCCCGGAGCCCTCCAATAACCAGTAGATAAATATCATCCGTAGGTCGGGTTCCCGGAGTCCGCCAATAGGCGGAGGAAGAACCCGACAATTTTATTAATTTAAACTGACATCCTCTGTCAGTGCATATACTTATATTCTCGGTGTGAAATCATTGCGAAGATATTATTTCAAAAACCATTATTATTTCCTGACCGTTGTATCATACCAGAGAAAACCAATTCTCATCGATAATATTGATTTATTCTGGGAAAGTTGGAGAGACATTAAACTCGAAGCCTGGGTAGTTTTACCTGATCATTTTCATGTAATACTCAACTCAAAAAATAAAGGGATATCAAACATAATACATCAGTTTAAAAGAAGATATTCATGGTATTATAATCGGTTCATACAAAAGGGACGGGTTTGGCAGAATCGGTATTGGGATCATATTATTCGAAATCAGGAAGATTTAAACAGACATATAGATTATATACATTATAATCCGGTTAAACATAAGATTATTGATGATCCATTTTTATATAAACATTCATCATTAATTAAATATTTTGAAAATGGATTTTATCCAAGAGATTGGGGAAATGATTACGACTACGATAAGGATTTTGATTTTGGTGAATAATTCCAAAACGTCGGGTTCTTCGATTCGCTACAGCGAATCTCCGGGAACCCGACCTACAGCTACTTTGTTTGTAATTTTACAGATTTCATTCAAACTCCTATCATCATGTAAATTGCTTGACTTGTGCAGTATAAAATAAAATGACATGTCTATCCATATTCAGTTTGACATTTTTTTTAATAGTATTATAATTGCTTACAGAGGAGAATTAATTGAAAAATCTTATTATAATTATTGGGATGCTCTTTTGGTTTCAATCAGCTAACTCGCAGCAAATATACCAAGAGTGGTTAGATTCAATTGATTTATTTCATGATAATGATAATGCTGTTGATTTATTGTTATCTTCGGATAACAATTTATATGTTCTAGGTAATAGTGTTACATCCGAAGGTAGTTCCATTTTATTGGCGAATTACAATGATTTAGGTTCAAATAACTGGTTAAAAACGCTTCATATAGAAAATGGTTGTTATGCAAATAATTTTATTCTTTGTAATTATTCTTCTCTCTATGTTGTTGGAGCAGTGAATGATTTTTCTATAAATTCAAAGGGTTTTATTGCAAAGTTTGATTTAAATGGTGATACATTATGGACTAGAATAATTGAACATGCATTAAATAGGGAGGTTTATTTTAATAGTGTAGTTTGTGATGAGGATGGAAACGTGATTGTAGGAGGTAACTCAATAATTGATAGTAATAGTTATCACATGGATTATATCATTTTAAAACTAAACAGTTCAGGAGATTCTTTATGGACATATATAAAAACCGGGGATCAAGACAATCAACTATACAAAGTTGCACTCGATTCAGAATCAAATGTTATTGTTGTAGGAGATGATTGCACATTTAAACTTGATACTAATGGCAATATGCTTTGGGAGAGTGAATTTGGTGGATGGGATTGTGTCCTAGATTCTTTGAATAATATCTATGTAACAGACAAATTTTTAACTGCTTGTCTCTCAACGAATGGAGATACTCTTTGGAGCCATCAACTTATAGGTTCACCCATATTTCATTATTCCAAATCACTAGTATTGACACATAATCATGAGTTATTAGTAGCAGGTTCTAGCAATGTTGGAGATAATGATGATAATATTTTTGTAATAGTATATGATTCGTTAGGAGATTCAAGTTTAGTCATTGAATATACTTCAGACACAACACCAAATGGAAATTCGATTGATAGAGTAAGCAACATAACAATTGATCAAGATAATCATATTTATTTGATCGGTTCTTCTAAGGGAGCAGTTGTGCTTAAGTTTCATCACAATGGTAATTTACTATGGAAGCATAATTATCGTAGTTCTGATAGTTTATCTGATGGGGGCACATCTTTATGTTTGGATTTATCAGGGAATGTTTATACTGTGGGAAATTCCCAAACTATCACATCATTTTATTGGTATGATATTATAGTGCAGAAAATTAGCCAAAATATTTGCTGCATAGACTTTGCGGGAAACATTGATAATGATTTGTTAGATAACATTGATATTGCTGATTTGGTTTTCTTTGTTGATTTTTCATTCAATGGAGGGACAGAGCCGTTCTGTTTTGAAGAGGCCGATGTAGATGGAACCAAAAGTTTAGATATAGGTGATATAGTTTATATTGTTGATTACATGTTTGGCTCACCTCAAGGTCCTCTTCCAATCAAGTGTCTATACTAAGTGAATCATAATTATTTGAAAATTATTATTCTAAAATGAATAACCAAAAAAAAGAGACGCTTTTACAACCGTCTCTTTCAAATTTAATATGTGCATCCTTCGACAAGCTCAGGATGACAGATTATAAATGAGGCTTAAGCCTCTTAGTTATGTTTCGGGTGGGTCTGGCTGTAAACAGAAACTTTTTTTCCGTCTTTGCCAACTCTTTCATACATAACTTCACCATCGATCTTCGCAAACAATGTACAGTCTTTTCCCATACCGACATTGTTACCGGCTTTGATCGGTGTACCGACCTGACGAACGATGATTGAACCGGCAGATACAGACTGACCGGCATAAACTTTGGTGCCTCGTCGTTGACCGTTTGAGTCACGACCGTTCTTGGAGGAACCTACACCTTTCTTGTGAGCCATAAAAAACCTCGTATTTCTAAATAATTCTTTTCCAATTTATCGTCTACAATCTCAGAGACCGTAGCTGACAATTATAACAAATTGAGAAATTAATGCAATAGTTATTTCTAACTTATTACATGACAACAGGATAGTAATTAAAAAGTCAGCCCGTTTACGAGGCTGACTTCCTATATTGATATATTTCTTAAATTCTAATTCTTGGCAACCGTTTCGCTTTCACTCGAATTGTTATCTTTAGGTTCAGCAAAATCGAAGGCAAGCTTGTCATCACCGACCGAGATAATCAAATCGATATCACCGGCATACTGACCGCGCAGAATTTCTTCAGCAAGCGGATCTTCAAGATATTTCTGAAGAGCCCGTTTCAGCGGTCTGGCACCGTATTCCGGCTGGAAGCCTTTTTCTGATAAGAAATTTTTTGCTTCTTCGGTAAGGTTGAAGCTGATTCCTTTTTCAGCAAGACGGGTAGCGATATCGGCTACAAGGATTTCGATAATCTCTTTAATATGTTCACGAGTCAAGGAATGGAAAACGATAGTTTCATCAATACGGTTCAACAGTTCCGGATTGAACGCTTTTTTCAATTCATCCATAACTTTCTTTGTCATCGAATTAAATGATGTATCAGCTTCTTCAGCATCAAATCCGACCGTCTTCTGGTCACGAAGCTGACGGGTTCCGAGGTTCGATGTCATAATGACAACAGTGTTACGGAAGTCAACTTTACGCCCGAATGAATCGGTCAAAGTACCGTCATCCATAAGCTGAAGCAGAATATTGAATACATCCGGATGAGCTTTTTCAATTTCATCCAGCAGAACAACCGAGTAAGGTTTTCTGCGGACTTTTTCAGTAAGCTGTCCGCCTTCTTCATAGCCGACATACCCCGGAGGGGCACCGATAAGACGGGAAACAGCAAATTTTTCCATATACTCAGACATATCGATTCTGATTAATGAATCCGGATCTTCAAAAAGGAACTGTGCTAAGGAACGGGCAAGTTCCGTTTTACCAACACCGGTAGGTCCTAAGAAAATAAATGTACCAATCGGACGTCTCGGATCACCAAGACCGGCTCTGGCACGGCGGATAGACTGCGAAATTTTAAGAATCGCTTCTTCCTGACCGATGATTGATTTTTTAAGTTCATCTTCCATACGGATGAGACGTTTCGATTCGTTCTCTTCAAGACGGAACAACGGAATACCGGTGATCTTGGCAAGCACTGTTGCAACATCATCACCGCTTAAAGTAACTTTTTCGTTTTTCCGTTTTTCTTCCCATTCTTTCTGAAGATTGGTCAGCTGGTCCCTTTTGATTTTTATATCATCACGAAGTTGTGCAGCAGTTTCAAACGCCTGGTTTTTAACAGCGTTCTCTTTCTTTTCCTGCAGTTCTTCCAATTCAGCTTCGATTTCCGCAAATTCATCAGGGCGGGTGTATGTTGCCAGATGTGCCCGGGAACCGGCTTCATCGATTAAATCGATAGCTTTATCCGGCTGGAATTTTCCGGAGATATATCTGTTGGAAAGTCTCACTGCCTGCACGATAGCTTCATCAGATATATTCAGCTGATGATGATCTTCATACTTGGAGCGGAGACCTTTAAGTATCTTTATTGTATCTTCTTCAGATGGCGGTTCAACCATGACAGTCTGGAAACGACGGTCTAAAGCGCCATCTTTTTCGATATACTTTCTGTATTCATTTAAAGTAGTTGCACCGATACAGCGAAGTTCACCGCGGGAGAGCGATGGTTTAAAAATATTCGATGCATCAAGAGAACCTTCGGCACCACCGGCACCAACGATTGTATGCAGCTCATCAATAAAGATGATTACATCGGTGGCGTTGATGATTTCAGTCATCACCGCTTTGAGACGTTCTTCAAATTGTCCGCGGTATTTAGTACCGGCTACAAGTGAAGCCATGTCAAGAGTAACGACTCTTTTATTTTCCAAGGTCTGCGGTACACGATTTTCAACGATTCGCTGAGCGAGACCTTCGGCAATCGCAGTTTTACCAACACCCGGTTCACCGATTAAGACCGGATTATTTTTCTTGCGGCGTGAGAGAACCTGAGCAACACGTTCAATTTCATTTTCTCTACCGATAATCGGGTCTAATACACCACGGCGGGCGAGTTCGGTTAAATCCCGACCGAAATGATCCAGTGCCGGAGTTTTTGATTTTTTCCGTTTTTTCTTAAATGATGACGGTTTCCCGTTCTGAATATTTTTCAGCTCTTCATACGCTTCTTTATAATCAATATCATACGTCGAAAGAACCTGCGATGCGACACCTTCCTCATCTTTTAACAGAGCGAGGAGAATATGTTCTGTATCTATATCTTTTGATTTAAGTGCACGGGCTTCCTGTCCGGAGACTTCGAGAGTCTTTTTGGCTCTGGCCGTAAGAGGCAGCTGTCCCATTGTCATAGTTCCGCCGGAAGGCTGGACAACCTCTTCGATCGAAGCACGCAAATCGGTGAGTTCTAATCCTAAGTTGAGAATGACTTCAACGGCACGTCCTTCGCCTAACCGAATCAAACCAAGGAGAAGGTGTTCGGTGCCGATATAATCATGTCTTAAACGGGATGCTTCATCGCGGGCATACTCAATTGCTTTGCGGGCACTCTCCGTAAACATTTCATTCATAGCGTGATTTCCTTATACTATATATATCGTTATCTATCTACTTTAATATAAAATCAGTCATTTTGTTCCCGGAGTTTATCCCGGACCATCTGGGCACGAACAAAATCACGTCTATTATCATCCATTTCAGAGCCGTAATATTTTTGCAGATGCGCAGGCTGTGATAAGAGTAGTATAGCGTTCAGAAGACTTATATCCAAGAAGTCAATAATATTAGTGGCATGACCCAACCTGACTGCAGAAAGAAGGTTCATCACTTCTTCGGAGGAAAGGACTCTTGCATTTTTTAAAATACCATAAGCACGCCATATTTTATCTTCAATAATCTCTGATGTCTCTTCTATAAGCCGTTGCCTTGCGGCAGCTTCTTTTTCTATTATCTCAGTTGTAATCCGTTCGATCTGTTTTAAAATCTCATCTTCAGTTACCCCGAGAGTTGTCTGATTGGAAATCTGGAAAAGATTACCTAACACATCGGAACCTTCACCATAGAATCCTCGAACAATAAGTCCGGTATGTGTAATCTGCGAGATAACTTTATCGATATCACGGGTTAAGACCAATCCCGGCAAATGAATAAGCACTGAAGCCCGCATCCCGGTCCCCGCATTCGTCGGACAGGATGTCAGATAGCCGAAATCTTTGTCATAATTATATTCTAAATATTTACCGATTTCAGATTCATATTTTACGGCCTGCTCAAAAGCACCTTTCGGATCGAGACCCGGAGCGAGTGCTTGAATACGCAGATGGTCCTCTTCGTTGACCATAATCGATACCCGTTCATCCTCAGAGATATACAACGCCTTGTTCAATTCACCGGTTAAAAAGAGAGGTGAGATGAGGTGACGTTCAATCAAAAAATTATTATCCAGATTCGATATATCAGCTGCTTTGACATACTGTCCGTCTGCCATCAACTTAGACCGGGTCACAACCGAATCAGTATAAGATACTATTCGTTTTTTACCTTCTAAGTCAGCAGACTCCGGGAAACTTGAACCGGCAATATTTCTTGCAAGCCGAACCCGGGTTGAGAGAACAACCAGAGACTCTTTGCCGGCGCTGGATAACCACGCTGCCGGTTTTTTTGCCATTTCATCAAACATGATGCTCACTTCAATTTCCTTTTATTAATTCGCTGCTAATGATTCGCGAAGAGTTTTCAGTTTATCACGAAGTTCTGCTGCACGTTCAAAATCTTCAGAATCGATAGCTTTCTGCAGTTCTTCTTTTAATCGTTCCTCTTCTTTGACCGAAGTATGAGTATTCTCAGATTCATCGGCTGAAGAAGTAAAAGTCGGGTTTTTACCGCGATGCATCGAGGCACCATGAATTTTTCTCATAATCATTTCAAGCCTGTTGCGGAAGGTACTATAACATTCACCGCATCCAAACCGACCCTGCTGTGTGAACTCCTTAAAGGAAAGTCCGCAGGTCGGACAGGTAACCGTTTCTTCCGCCGACATCTCCTTTGATTTCGGTAGATTTGCATCAAGTCCGGAAAGAATCTCAGCAAGCGGGAATGGCATATTATCAAGCGGAGAATGAAATCCGCGGGCTGCAGCACAACTTTTACAAAGAGACAACGATGTTTTTTCATTGTTGATTATCTGTGTAAAATGAACAACAGCTTCTTTCTTTTTACAGTCCTGACAAATCATAAATAACACCTTGTGTTAACACTCAATAATTTTTCCATCATTTATCGTAAAATGTCTCTGGCAAAGCTGAGACAGTTCCTGATTGTGAGTGGCAATCAAAAACGTAATATTCTGTTCATCATTTAACTGCATCATCAATTCATGCAGTTTTCTTCCGGTCGCTATATCAAGGTTGCCGGATGGTTCATCGGCTATCACTATCTCCGGATTATTAGCAAGGGCTCGTGCTACCGCCACCCGCTGTTGTTCACCGCCGGAAAGCTGTGAAGAACGATGATCTGTTCTATCTTTTAAACCAACTAATTCAAGTAATGTTTCCGCATTTCGCTTTGCTTCACTTTTAGATTTGTCGGCAACAAGCATAGGAATCATGACATTTTCAAGAGCGGAAAAATCTTCCAACAGATAATGAAACTGAAAAACAAAGCCGACTTTTTTATTTCGAAATCGGGCAAGTTCCTGCTCTGACTTGTTTTGGAGGGTTTCCCCGGCGAGCGAAACTTCACCGGTCGTAGGCTTGTCCAAACCGCCTAATATATGCAAAAGTGTAGATTTCCCTACTCCGGAAGCACCCGTAATTGCTGCGGTTTCTTTGGTATGGAGATCAATATTCACCCCTTTTAACACCGAAAGAGTGGAAGTCATTGTCTGAAAATCCCTTTTTACATCTTTGGCTGAGAGAATCACTCCATTTTCAACCATTTTTACTGAACTCCGATTTCATGTTTGCCATACGTTTATTTTCGGCAAATTATTGCCACGCTTTACTATATAAACAATTATTATTTACGTAATACTTCAACAACCGATAGTCGCGATGCCTGTCTTGCCGGAAATAATGCCGCAAGAAAACAGATAGCGATCGTTACAATACCGGTAAGTACGAATTCATACCATTTAATCACAAACGGCAGATATGTTATAAAATATATATCCGGAGGAAGTTGTATAATCTCAAACTGATTCTGGATAAAAATTGCGATACCGGCAAATACCCAGCCACCAATGACACCCCAGAACCCTATCCATAAACCATTATATACAAACACTTTACCAACTGACGCCGGAGTCAGGCCGATCGTTTTTAAAATACCAATCTCCTGCCTTTTTTCCATCGTCAGCATCACTAATGTTGATATAATTGAAAAAGCAGCTACTAATATTATTAAGAGAAACCCTAAAAGGAGAACTAATTTTTCAAGTTCTATCCAGGTAAAAAGCTGTTTATATAATTCATTCCAGGGTACGACATCAAATTTTAATTCTAATAGTGCATCGATAATAGGTGCTAATGTCTCCGCCTGATATATATCTTCAAGTTTTAAATGAACTGCTGTTACAGCGTCACCGGTACGGAACAGATCCTGAGCTGCTTCTAAAGAGATATAAACAAGCTGCCCGTCAAACTCATGCATCCCGGTTTCAAAAATACCCGCAATATAAAACTTTGCTACTCTTGGTCTCGCCTGTCTTGTTAAAGTCTCTTTTTTAAGAGAATAAAGCACAACGGATTCACCTAAATAAACTCCCAATCGGTTCGCAAGCTGGTTTCCTATGATAAGTCCCGGAATGGTGTCATCGTCGGTAATAATTGGTGCAAAAGTATACCCTCCGGCAATAATATCATCTCTTATGTTTGCGGTTCTCTCTTCCCAATCAGGAAGAATCCCGCGAACCATAACACCATCCCCCTCCGATGCTGATGAAATGGCTGTTTTGTAGTAGATAAACGGGGAAGCTGCAACAACACCATCGACCTGCTCAACTTTTTCAACAAGCGGCATATAATCTGTGATTAACCCTTCGGATGATGTTGAGAAGATAGAGATATGGGAAGTTGTCCCTAACAGTCTTGTCCGAATTTCCGATTCAAAACCGTTGTGTAAAGACATGACAAAACAGACGACACCAACACCTAAAACGACTCCGATAATCGAAATCCATGTCGAAACAGAGAGGAATTTTTTTCCTGATTTGAGGTATCGGGTTGCTATATATTTTTCATAATTCATCGCTTAAGTATACCATGATGCTGACTTATTAATCAAGTTTTATAAATTCTATTTCAGTATGAAAACAATACATTTACCGTTAACGCATAATCTACGATTCGGAAAAATCGTTTGACCTCACATCGCAGTATTTGTATACTATATACAGGAAAAATAAGGGATGCTTCACAATGACTCTCATCCCCTCAAATAGAGTATATACAATTCAACAAGCATTCCCCCAAAACCTCACAACTGAATAAAACGCCAAAAATAAAAAAATATATCGTTTTAATTTTGTCTAACTTTTAACCAAGGAGTTTCAAATGAAACGTTTTGTTTCTGTATTGGCATTTCTGCTGATACTCACACTCAGCCTGACTACATCAACGCAGGCACTTAATCAACCCTGGAGCTATGATAAACCCGATAACGAAACCCATCCCTGGGGTGGTGATGAAGTTGTCACTGATCCTCCACCATTACCGGTAGATTCCAAATATGGTTCAGATACCTATGCAACTGGTATCTATGTCGTAGATGTATTCTTCAAATATCTGATCGGCTCAGATTACTTCATGCAAAATCTTGAAGGTAGCCGGGTTCAGCAAGCATTATTAAGAAAATATGAAAATCAAAAAGTAAGACAAACCTCAACTCTTAAGAAAGAAAGAATCCGCTAATGAAGTTTGAGACAAAAAACCGCGATGAATTCTTAGCTTCCATGCTGCATTATCTTGAAGCATTGGCAGCAGATAAGAATTACGCCGAAATGGTCAAGTATTACGAGACGCATCGTAATCAGCTTGATTCTGTCGGCATTGCGGCGGGAGCGATTCATCACGCTGTCAGCAAAGCATATGCTTCTCTCACTCAACTTCAAAATGCCTTAAGAACCGCAAGACTTGCTCAGAACGCCTATGCCTCCGATGGAGACAGTGAGCAGGTTGCCGATCTTTTCATCACTATCGGTTCTATCTTAAGAGATATGAGTGAATACAAAGAAGCGGAAAAAGCTTATCGTGACGCTGAATCGATTTACCGCCGTAACGATTCCCTTGAAGGTCAAAGCCGATCGCTCAATATTTTAGCAGGGCTTTTCTTCAATCAAACAGATTATAAAAACGCTTTGTCAGTATTACTCGACGCCCTGGAAATTGCCAAGCGTCTGGACAACAAAAAGAAACTGTCCTTTATGATGGGTAACATCGGTCGTATCTATACATTTACCGGTGATTTTACTGAAGCGAAAAAATATCTGAAACGTAATATCGAAATTTCAAATGAATTAAACGACACACTCGAAACTGCACGCGCCAATCTTTCCTGCGGGTATATTTACTTACAGGAAGCAGATTATGCTAAAGCTGAAAAATATTTCACTGATGCATATCCGTTGATTGTCGAATCCGGTTCTGCACGTGATGAAGTTTATTATCTGACATACCTGGGTGAATTGTATTTCAAGTCATCAAGACTTGTTGAAGCGAAAGAGACTCTTGAAAAAGCTATCTCAATGGCAAATACAATCGCACCTGATTCTCCGCTTGCTGCCCGCCCCATGCGGCATCTTGCAGAGCTTGAGCTTGGAAACAAAAACTACAATGCCGCCCGCAGGTTAGCTTCGACGGCATGGGTTGTTTTTGAAAAAACTTCCGATAAAGTTGAACTCGGCGCATTGATCAAAATCAAAGCTATCTTAGCCGAGCAAAACGGTAACAATACAGAAAGTAAACAACTTTATTCACAGTCTATCGAGATGCTATCTGAATCATCGGTACGATTTGAAAAAGCTGATGCTTTGATTGCTGCCGGTCAGTCAAAACTTTTCTCAACAAAACAGAGATTAACCTATCTGTTCAGAGCAGAAGAGTTTTATCAGGATGCGAAGATGACCTCTCATCTTCTGCGTGTTGAAAAATTGATAAGTGAAGTTGAACCGCAGAAGATCGATCACAACAATGTGAAACCGACTCCTGCCGGAATCTGCCCCGTTGATGTTGACTATATCACTACCTCAGCGGAAATTCAGAAATTCAAAAGTCAGCTTCCTCTGCTTTCGTACACCGAACTACCGGTGCTGTTGACCGGTGAGACTGGTGTCGGAAAAGATCATCTTGCTAAATATTATAAATATATTATCAGACCAAATGGTCCCTTTATCTCGATTAACTGTGCCTCACTTCCGGAAACGCTTCTTGAATCGGAGTTGTTCGGATATGTCAAAGGCGCTTTTACCGGGGCGGATTCATCAAAAGAGGGACATTTTGTCGCTGCCAACAACGGTGTTCTTTTCTTAGATGAAATCGGAGACATGCCGTTAAGCCTGCAGACGAAACTATTAGGAGTCCTCGAAGATCGAAGAGTTGTCCCCCTTGGTTCAACTAAACAGATCGATCTCAACTTCAAATTAGTTGCTGCCACCAATGCAAATCTCGAAGAGATGGTTGATCAGGGAAAATTCCGTCGTGACCTGTACTACAGATTAAGCGGAATGTGCTTCCATATTAAACCGCTTCGGGAACGGAAATCGGATATCCCTCCGCAACTCGAACGCTTCATGCAGCAGCATGAACTTTTGAAAGAGGGTGAATCCCTTCCACCGGAATTCGTCCGTCAGTTTATCGAATATGACTGGCCGGGCAATACCCGTGAACTGTACAACAAAGTAAAACGTCTCAAGGTGATGACTATGATGGTTGCCGAGGGCGACTTAGTTGAACTCTCACGGACAATCTTCCCGACAAGCAATTCGATCAAAGACAAATCATTGTCAGAACGGGTCGATGAGTTTGAACAGAAGATCATTATCGAAGCAATGCTTGCCTCCCGCGGAAATAAATCGGAAGCTGCAAGAATGCTCGGTATACACGAAGCGACAATGCGTACGAAATTAAAACGGTACAATATCTCCTTTGAGAATTACCGCTTTAATTAATACGATTGTCAGCTTTTTGACATTGTAAATACTTTTATTACCGACGACTGCCTCTTATTGGCGTGAGAGTCAGTCCGAATAAGCAGTATTGTATTATATATACACTCCTTGGTTAACGGTAAGTTCGCGCAATGCGGACTTACCGTTTTTTAATGCGTTCGTGATTACATACGAAAACCGGTAAGATTCTTCACACACTTCCTATATTCATACTGTTCAATACCTTAGCGAAATACGACAATTCTGCCTCCTCGTATAAAATTACGAACAGGCACAGCCTGTTTTTTTTACATACTAAATATTATTGTTATAACCTGTTGTATCAAAAGGGAATGCGTAGACTATGCGATTCAAAAAGTGAGATTGGCATAACGATTGCTTAATAATAGGATGTCATTTTTACTCCAAAAGCGCTGTAACTTTTGGGTTTTCTTTTCTCTTTGGTAATACCGCCCGCACCTCGAGGGGAGTGCGGGTGGTTTTTTTATGCATCTTAAGTAACGAATGAAGTGACTTTCCTATCTAATATATTTTTGAAATAATCAGATAATAATTTACTTTCGATATACAATTTGATATTATCTAATGTAATGTCGGATAAAGCACTAGGGTTGATAGAAACCAAAGGAATGATCGGCGCAATTGAGGCAACCGATGCTGCTGCAAAAGCGGCCGCTGTGGTAGTTTCCTCAGTCGAATTAACCGAGGCTGCATTTATGACAGTCAAGATAGAAGGTGATCTTGGGGCTGTCCAGGCTGCGGTTGAAGCCGGTGCCAACGCTGCCCAAAAAGTCGGCGAATTGGTATCAGTCCATGTCATCCCTAATCCATCCGATGAACTCGGTGCAATCCTTCCGCAGTTTCGATATGTCACCAAATATCATCCCGAAGATAAACGCCCCGCTTTACATGATGATGTGAAACCTGCAAAACCGAAACCGGTACACAAAGACAGTGTGACAAAAAAACAAACTCCGAGAAAACAGAAAAAACTTGAGTCGATGACCGTATCTGAACTACGGCAGATTGCACGAAAGATTGATAACTTCCCTCTCAAGGGGCGTGAAATTTCAATGGCGAATAAAAAGAAACTCATTGATACTTTACGAAGTATCAAATATGAGGAATAAAATATGTTTATAGGAAAAGTTGTCGGATCACTTTGGGCAACCCGAAAAGTTGATAATACCCACGGCGTTAAATTTTTAATTATCCAGCCGTATAACTTAAACAAAGAACCGAACACGGACACCATTGTCGCCGCAGATAGACTTGGTGCCGGTGAAGGGGAACTTGTGATAGTAGCATACGGACGCGCTGCACGTATTGCGGTAGAAAATGAAGATATGTCTATCGAGGCGGCCGTTATCGGGATTATCGATGAATACTCGGTTGAAAAAGAACATTACAACGGTGATCTTGACCTGGATAAAGTGAAATTTAAAAAGTAAATTTAAAAAAGTCACACTATGCGGAGTCGAAGTATGTTTTCTGTGTCATTTGAGTCTTCAGACTCAAATGATAAACCTTGTGAATCTGAAGATTCACAAGGCACATTAAAATTTGTCATTCTGAGCTTGTCGAAGGATGTACTATAAATCAGTCACACTGAGCGGAGTCGAAGTGTGCGCTATAAATAAGTCACACTATGCGGAGTCGAAGTGTGCACTTAAAAAGTAGGTCAGGAGGCGTGACTCCTGATATTGTAAGGGCTTTTAACATAAAGCCCCTACGGTAGAAAAATAAACGAGGTACAAGATATGAAAAATCTAAAATGGTTTTGGATACTTGCTTTTGTAGGCGGCGGTTTTTTAATCGTAGCCCTGTTATATTTATTACTCAGAGCAAGTGGAACATTAAACAAAATGTTACCGGACGGCCCCAACCGCTGGGTCGAACATGAATAATTTGTAGGGGCTTTTCGCGAAAAGCCCCAACTAATGAGAGATAAATTACAACATATGCACCCAATAGTTAAAAAAGTACAGGATGCCGGAGTCGTTGGTGCCGGTGGTGCCGGATTCCCCGCTCACTTGAAATACAACACCAACGCTGAAATCGTTTTAGCAAACGGTGCCGAATGTGAACCGCTCTTGTATAAAGATAAAGAGTTGATGCGGCTCTTCCCCAACGAAGTCAAAAAAGGGATGGAACTCGTAGCCAAAGCAGTCTCTGCATCCCGTTCGATACTCGGCGTCAAATCAAAAAATAAAGATGTCATCGGACAGTTCCGCGGTCTCTTCGGTGGTACTAAACATGAAATCTTTGAAATGGGTGACTACTACCCCGCCGGTGATGAATATGTCCTTATCTACGAAGCGGTCGGACGGCTTGTCCCTTACGGCGGTTATCCGATTCATATCGGATGCGTTGTCTCCAATGTCGAAACACTTTTGAATGTAGCTCTTGCTGATTCCGGTGTTCCCGTAACAGAAACATTCCTCACCGTCAACGGTGTTATCAAAAACCCTATGACGATCAAAGTTCCCATCGGCACTCCGTTAAACGAAATTATAGAATTTGCCGGAGGACTTACAACATCAGAACCGGTGGCTGCCTTAGCCGGTGGTGCTATGATGGGACAGCTTCAGACCGACTTTACTTTACCGGTTACGAAAACATCAGCCGGCTTTATCTTTGTCCCGATGGATCATACCCTTGTCCGCAGACGGAGTGAATCTTTATCCGAAATGAAAAAAATCGGACAATCAGCTTGCGATCAATGCACCTACTGCACTGAGTTCTGCCCGAGGTATTTGTTAGGTTATCATATCGAACCGCACAAAGTAATGCGGTCGCTTGGCTTCGCCGGAGAGAAAGATGACTTTTGGGGGAACTATGCCGTCAACTGCTGCGAATGCAATCTCTGTTCACTCTACGCCTGTCCTGAAGATTTAGACCCAAAACAAGCGTGTGTCCGCTCCAAGAAAAATATAAAACTTAAAGGACTTTCCTACACACCGCCTGAAACAGAACTCGCTGCTCACCCGATGCAGGAACATCGGAAAGTATCCATCCATAAATTGACAAGAAAATTAGGACTCCTTCCATACAACCAGAAAGCTGATTTCCATCTTGATAGATTTATCCCGACCCATGTAAATATCCCCCTCTCCCAGCATATCGGTGTTCCGGCGACACCGATTGTCAATGAAGGTTCCGAAGTCTCCATCGGGCAGATGATTGGACAAATCCCTGATGGCGAGATGGGAGCTCATGTCCATGCATCAATAAACGGACTTGTCAAATCAGTTACGAATGATAATATTATGATAGAGGCAAAATAGATATGGCATATACCGCAATAGGACTTATAGAATACAGCTCAATCGCAAAAGGAATCGGTTCCGCCGATGAGATGATAAAAGCTGCCGATGTCGAACTGGTCATCAGCCGGACAATCTGCTCCGGAAAATATATGAATCTGGTCGCCGGTGATGTCGATGCCGTTCGCAACTCTATTGAAGCGGGTGAAGTATACGGCGCTGAGTCGGTCATTGATACTTTTGTTATCCCGAATGTACATCCCGATGTTTTCCCGTCAATGTCCGGTTCCACTCAATTGGTTAAACTTGATGCCCTCGGAATTATCGAATCATTTTCGGTCGCATCATTGATTGAAGCTGCCGATGCATCCGCCAAAGCTGCTGATGTCAAACTGATTGAGATCCGTCTTGCTATGGCTCTCGGCGGTAAAGCGTTTGTTACAATGACCGGAACAGTTGGTGATGTTGAATCTGCGGTAGCTGCCGGCAAAGAAGTTGTCTCCCGTGCAGGGATGCTTGTCAACACTGTTGTCATCCCTTCACCGAGCAAAGAATTGATGCGGGATATATTGTAGGATGTTTTGTTAATAAGTCACACTGAGCGGAGTCGAAGTGTGCTCCAATAGTGTCAATTGAGTCTGAAAACTCAAATGACAAAACCTTGTGAATCTGAAGATTCACAAGGCACAAAGGTAAAGTTTATGTAGGGCAGGATCCCTGCGATCCTGCCATAGTAGAGGTTTTTCGCGAAAAACCCCTACAAAAGTAAGTATAAAAATAATTTGAAATATATGAGTGTCTTATGAAACTATCAGATTTTGAAATACAAAAAATATCAGAAATCGTTGCCGGAAAAGTCGGCGGTCAACTTGACGCCAAACAACTCCGCAAAGTCATCGACTCGGTTGTTGATAATCTAAAAGAAAATCAGGGCAATCCGGAGATTGAAGGTGTCACCTGTGATGTGTCATCTAATCCCACCGCAAGCGACGGGGCACCCTCTTCCCCGATACCGCAGCAATCATCCCTTTCCAATATCCACGGAGAGAACGAAGCCGATGTTCAGAAAGCGGGACTTTATGAAGAGATCGACCAGACCGATTCTACAAGAATCATCGTTGCGACATTCGGCAAAAACCGCCCGGGTGTGATTGCGGCGATTACAAATATTTTAGCTGAACTGAATTGTTCGATTGAAGATATCTCACAGACGATCATGCAGGAATTTTTCTCGATGATTATGATTGTGAACATAAACGACTGTACGCTTGAGTTTGCCGCTCTTCGAGACCGTATTAAAGCGACCGAAAGCAAACTCGGCATGAAAGTCTACGTCATGCACGAAGATATTTTCAGATATATGCATAGGATATAGATTTGAGTAGGTCGGAACCCCTGTAGTTCCGACTTTAAAACATTGAACAACGTATCTTTTGAGTCTTCAGACTCAAAAGATAAAACCTTGTGAATCTGAAGATTCACAAGGCACAATATAATTTGTCATCCTGCCCGCCTCGGCGGGGTCGAAGGATGCTCAATAAATTAGTCACACTGAGCGAAGTCGAAGTGTGCTCCTTAATTTCCCCTCTAAAAAGAGGGGCAAGGGGTGTGTAAAAAAGAATGGAACCAAAACCATGACATACAAACCGGAAGAAATTGTTGAAACGATACATATGACCGAGGTCGAGCATCTCGATATCAGAACCGTCACCATGGGTATCTCCCTGCGCGACTGCTCCACCCCCGACCCGAAACAGCTTGTATCAAACATCAGAGAAAAACTGCTCAAGACCGCAGAGAACCATGTATCGACAGTCGAAAAAGTCTCCAGTGAATACGGAATCCCTATTGCCAATAAACGCCTTTCCGTCACCCCGATTTCAATCGTTGCCGACGGTCACTCACACGAAACATTTATCGAAATATGTAAAACGCTCGACTCCTGCGCCGAACAGCTCGGCATCGACTACTTAGGCGGTTACGGTGCTTTAGTTCAAAAAGGAATGACCCGCGGAGATAAAACCCTCATCAACTCTATACCGGAAGCGTTAGCATCAACCCAGCGTGTCTGTTCATCAGTAAACGTCGCCTCGACCAAAGCGGGCATCAATATGGATGCAATTGATGTCATGGGTCATGTCATAAAAGACTTAGCCAACCGTACCGAAGAAGCTATCGGTTGTTGCAAACTTGTCGTCTTTGCAAACTGCGTTGAAGACAATCCTTTTATCGCCGGCGCCTTCCATGGTGTGACTGAACCGGAAGTCGTCATCAACGTCGGTATCTCTGGTCCCGGTGTCGTTCTCTCAGCAATCAAAAAAGCAGGAGCCTGCGACCTTGGCGCTCTCTCCGAAGTCATCAAACGAACGGCTTTCAAAGTAACCCGGATGGGTGAGATGGTCGGACGCAAATGTTCCGAACGATTAAACGTTCCCTTTGGCATTATCGACCTCTCCCTTGCCCCGACTCCAGCCGAAGGTGATTCGGTTGCCGAGATATTAGAAGCGATGGGACTTGAACGATGCGGATGTCACGGCACAACCGCAGCACTGATGATGCTCAATGATGCCGTTAAAAAAGGCGGACTGATGGCGTCATCCTATGTCGGCGGACTATCCGGTGCTTTCATTCCGGTCTCCGAAGATGCTGCGATGATTCGCGCTGTCGAAGCAGGTGCAATTTCGCTTGAAAAACTTGAAGCGATGACTGCGGTCTGCTCGGTAGGACTGGATATGGTCGCTGTCCCCGGTGACACTCCATCGGAAACGATTTCAGCAATCATCGCTGATGAAGCCGCAATCGGTGTGGTGAATAACAAAACGACGGCGGTGCGGATTATTCCGGTACCGGGTAAAATGGTCGGGCAATCAGCTGAGTACGGCGGACTATTGGGAACGGCACCGATAATGCCGACCTCGAAGTTTTCCTCAAAAGAGTTTATCAAACGGGGTGGACGCATCCCGGCACCATCAACGGGGATAAATAACTAGTCACACTGAGCGGAGTCGAAGTGTGAAAGCTAATCCTTCCCCGCGAAGGCGGGGATCCAGTGGGAGATAGTATGAAGCAAGAGAAGGTCGAAACTCTTGAGTTTCGACAAAGTCAAGAGCCCTGGGCTCTTGACTTTTCTGGATTACCTGTCAATTCTGAAATAATGGAATTATAATTCACACCAGACTCTTAATCCCGCTCTCAAGTTCAAGCAGCTTTTTCTTGCGCCAGACTTTACCGCCGTAACCGGTTAGAGAACCATCAGCACCGATAACCCGATGACACGGTATCACTATTGAAATATAGTTCATACCATTCGCCCGACCGACAGCTCGAACCGAGTCCGGGTTTTTGATAGCTTTGGCTATCTGCCCGTAAGATTTTGTCTGCCCATAAGGTATATTCAACAGTTCTTTCCAGACTGTCTGCTCAAATGCGGTTCCTTTGATATCGAGCGGTACCGAAAAAGATTCAAGCTTCCCGTTAAAATATTTTTTCAGTTCTGATTGCAATATTTTGATATACCGGTTTTTTTCAACAAGTACCAATTCACACTTGTATCTTTTCCCGACCCGTTTTAAAATCCGTTCAATACCGCCCCGGTCTTCCCATTCACAAAAACAGATACCATTTTCCGTTGCACCGGCGACCATTTCTCCCATCGGTGAATCGAAAAACATATATTCGATTTTTAGATTTCTCAAATTAACCTCATGTTTGTGACTTTTGAATCTTCAGATTCAAAAGATATGCTTTGTGGGCGGCAGACGCCCTCGTCTGCCCCGATTCAACTGTTTCGTAGGTTCCTGCACACCGAAGGGGGGTTGAACCGACGAGGATATGTCAGGCTACAATTAACCAGAGCGAATCATCACTTTGTATCAAGTCAGCTTCGACTCCGCTCAGCCTGACTTGATAGGTCATAATATTCTCCCGGAGGTTTCCCAAACTGTTTTTTAAACGCTTCCCGAAATCCGCTTGATGACTCCCATCCGCATTCAAAGGCAGCATCA